>JBIIHV010000013.1:0-14207 GCA_044235415.1 Ilumatobacteraceae bacterium
CCGTGAACGTCCGGCTGCTCGATCCTCCGCTGCACGAGTTCCTCCCCGACGTCGGCGAGCTCGAGGTGAAGGCGGCGACCACGGGTCTGACGGCCGAGGAGTCGAGGATGCTCACCGAGGCCACCGCGTGGTCGGAGGCGAACCCGATGCTCGGCATCCGCGGCGTGCGCCTCGGCGTGCTGAAGCCCGGCCTCTATGCCATGCAGGTGCGGGCCCTGCTCGATGCCGCCGACCGTGTCGTGTCCGAGGGACTTGAGCCGATCGTCGAGGTGATGATCCCGCTCACCGTGTCGCGCGACGAGCTCGCGCTCGCCCGTTCGTGGGTGGAGGAGGAGCTTGCGCGCCACGGCCGCGAGCCCGGTACGTCGACCCGCCCGGGGCTCCGCCGCCCGAAGGTGTCGATCGGCACGATGGTGGAGACGCCGCGCGCCGCGTTGGTGGCGGGGGAACTGGCCGAAGTAGCGGATTTCTTCAGCTTCGGCACGAACGACCTCACGCAGATGACCTTCGGCTTCAGCCGGGACGACGTCGAGAGCCGGATGATGCCCGCCTACCTCGAGGCCGGGCTGCTGCCGCACAACCCGTTCGAGACGGTCGATCCGGACGGCGTCGGCGAGCTCGTGCGCACGGCGGCCAAGCGCGGCCGCAAGGTCCGCAAGCACCTCAAGCTCGGCGTCTGCGGCGAGCACGGCGGAGACCCCGAGTCGATCCGGCTGTTCCACGATGCGGGCATCGACTACGTGTCGTGCTCGCCGTACCGCGTGCCGATCGCGCGGCTGGCCGCGGCGCAGGCGATCGTCGGCGCCGACGAGACGGAGACGAAGCAGCGGTAGGTTCGACGACGCCGCCGTCGCGTGGAATCATCGCGGCGGTGATCGTCGTCGCCGTCGCTGCATCGGTCGTCCACGACCGGCGTGCGGGAAGCGGAGCGGCACCCGCCAACTAGTGTTCGCCCCGTGGCGATCGCAGAGGCGGACATCGAGCGGCTGCGCGACACCGTCTCGATCGTCGACACCGTCCAGTCCTACCTCGCCCTCCGCCGCGTGGGGCGTGCGTGGGTCGGACTCTGTCCGTTCCACGCGGAGAAGACCGGCTCGTTCAACGTCCGCGAGGAGACGAAGCGCTACAAGTGCTTCGGCTGCGGCGCCTCGGGGGACGTCTTCCGCTTCATCCAGGACATCGAGCACGTCGACTTCGTCGGGGCGGTGGAGCACCTCGCCTCCAAGGTCGGCCTGACCCTCACCTACACCTCGGCGGCACAGGGCCGCGACCGGCAGCACCGCAAGGTCCTGGTCGAGCTGGTCGACCGCGCCGCGTCCTGGTACCACGAGCGGCTGCTAACGGCGCCGGACGCCCGGGCTGCGCGCGACTACCTGCGGTCCAGGGGCATCACGGGCGACGTGGCAAGGGAGTTCCGGCTGGGCTGGGCGCCGGACGACTGGGACGCGCTGTGCCGGGCCATGGGCGAGCCGATCGAGCGCCTCGCCGAGGTGGGGCTGGGGTTCGTCAACAAGCGGGGGCGGCCGCAGGACTCCTTCCGCGCCCGGGTGATGTTCCCCATCTTCACCGAGGCCGGCGACGCCGTCGCCTTCGGCGGCCGGGTACTGCCGGGCAGCGACGACCCCGCCAAGTACAAGAACTCGACCGAGACCACGATCTACTCCAAGTCGCGCACGCTCTACGGGCTCAATTGGGCCAAGCAGGACGTCACCGCCGCCGACGAGGTGGTGGTGTGCGAGGGGTACACCGACGTGATCGGGTTCCACCGGTCGGGCGTGCGCCGTGCAGTGGCCACCTGTGGCACGGCGCTCACGGAGGACCACGTGCGGCTGTTGAAGCGCTTCGCGCGCTCCGTGGTGCTGGCCTTCGACGCCGACCGCGCGGGACAGGGTGCCGCCGAGCGGTTCTACGAGTGGGAACAGAAGTTCGACGTGTCGGTGCGCGTCGCGTCGTTCCCGGAGGGCCGCGACCCGGGCGACCTCGCCCAGAGCAACCCCGAGGGTCTCGTCGCCGCCGTGCGCGACGCCCAGCGCTTCCTCGGGTTCCGGGTGCAGGAGGTGCTGCGCACCGGATCGCTCGCCACGCCGGAGGACCGGGCGCGGACCGCGCAGCGCGCGCTGGCCGTCATCAACGAGCACCCCGACGTCAACGTGCGGCGGATGTACGCGGGAGAGGTGGCCGCCAAGGTCGGCATCCCCGCGGCCGACCTCGTCGCGTCTGCCGAGCGGCGCTCGGCACCCAGGCCGGTCGCACCGGTGCAGTCCACGGGCCGGCGCGAAAACGCCGAGTTCGTGGCGATCGCCATGCTGATCTTCCGGTGGGATGACATCGCCCCGTGGATGTCGGAGGAGTTGTTCGACGGCGAGGAGACCCGACGCGCCTTCCGCGCTCTCGTGGCCGCCGCAGAGGTGGACGACGCCGATGGATGGTCCGACCGTGAGGAGGAGGAGCAGGCGTGGCGGCTCGTCAACCGCGCGCTCGAACTAGCCGACCCCGACGCGCGCGACGTGCTGGAGCGGGCCGCGGCCACCGACGTCTCCCTCGACGACGGCCGCGGCTCCCATGATGGACGCAGCCCAGCCGAGGCCGAGGCACTGAACCTCATTCGAGCGGCGGTGCGCCGCCGCCTCGCGGCACGCACGGCGCTCGTCGACCCCGAGGTGATCCGCGCCGACCGCGAGGTGCGCCTGCTGCTCGAGCAGTTGGACGACCCCGACATGTTCGAGGCCGCTGCGGGCGAGCTGCTGTCGTGGCTCCGCGACCGCGAGGAGGAGCTGGCGTGAGGCGGCCCCAGGACGGTGGTCCCGACGGCGTCCGCCTCTACCTCGACGAGATCGGGCAGGTCGACCTGCTCACCGCCGAGCAGGAGCGGACGCTCGGGCAGGCGATCCGCGAGGGACTCGACGCCCAGGCGCGGCTCGACGCGGAGACCGGAGGCATTCCAGCGGTCGATCGGCGCGCGCTCGAGCGCACGGCGCGCAAGGGCCGCGATGCAAAGCACGCGATGGTGTGCGCCAACCTGCGCCTGGTGGTCTCGATTGCGCGCCGGTACGACCGCCGCGACCTGCAGCTGGCCGACCTGATCCAGGAGGGGAACATCGGCCTGATGCACGCGGCCGAGAAGTACGACCACACGAAGGGATTCAAGTTCTCCACCTATGCCACGTGGTGGATCCGCCAGGCGATGTCCCGGGCGATGGCCGACCAGGGACGCAACATCCGCATCCCGGGGCACATGATGGAGATCGTGCTGCGGGTGCAGCGCGCCGAGCGCGACCTGGCCGTGCAGCTCGGTCGTGATCCGTTGCCCGAGGAGGTCGCCGAGCGCTGCGCGATCACGCTGGACAAGCTGTTCGAGGTCGTCCGGATCTCGATGCCGACCGCCAGTCTCGACGCCCCGGTGGGGACCGACAACGACGACCTGTCGGTGGGGGACACCATCGCCAGTGTCGATGATGGCAGCGATCCCGGATCCACCGTCGAGCGCCGCCAGCTCGCCGAGGCGATCGCCGCGGTGCTCTCCGACCTGCCGGAGCGCGAGCAGCGGATCCTCGCCATGCGCTTCGGGATCGGCGAGCACCGCGACCACCAGTACACGCTCGAGGAGGTCGCGGAGCGCGAGGGTGTGACGCGCGAGCGCGTGCGCCAGATCGAGCAGAAGACGCTCGCGCGCCTCCGCCACCCGAACAGCTCGGCCAACCTCAGGTCGTTCGTCGCCGACGAGTAGCCTCGCGCCGTGTCTCGCCGCGCGGCGTCGGAGTGGATGGTCGTCGGCATCGACGCATCGGGGCGCACCGGTGCGCGGCCCGACGTGCTCGTGGGCGAGGAGCCGATGGAGATCCGGGCGTCGCAGCCCGGTGGCGAGGCCGAGCAGGTGTCGGTGACGATGCGCACACCGGGCCACGACTTCGAGCTCGCCGTGGGCTTCCTGCTCACCGAGGGCGTGGTGGCGACGAGGAGCGACGTGCGCGCCGTGCGCTACTGCGAGCTGCCCGACGGTGAGGAGCAGCGCTACAACATCGTGACGGTCGACCTCGCGCGCGCCCACGACGGTGCGCTCGCGAGACGTGCGATGGTCACGTCGGCGAGCTGCGGGGTGTGCGGCACGGCATCGATCGACCAGTTGGCGTCCTGTTCGTCGCCGCTCCACGCCGCGCAGGGTCCCCGCTTGACACCGGCTGAGCTGCTCGGTGTCGCCGACGCGGTGCGCGCGGCGCAGCCCACGTTCGACCGGACCGGCGGTCTGCACGCCGCCGCGCTGTTCGGCGACGGAGGGGCGATCGCGATCGTGCGCGAGGACGTCGGACGCCACAATGCCGTCGACAAGGCGGTGGGCCGCGCGCTCCTCGACGGACTCCTGCCGCTGCACGGGCACGGGCTGTTCTGCAGCGGTCGGCTCTCGTTCGAGATCATCCAGAAGGCGGCGATGGCGGGCGTGCCACTGATCGCCGCGGTCGGCGCGCCATCGAGTCTCGCAGCGAAGACGGCGGAGTCGCTGGGCATCACGGTCGTCGGCTTCCTCCGCGACGGCCGGGCCAACGTGTATACGCACGGCGCGCGCATCCTCGGCTGACGGACCGCACGAACATCCGTCCTCGGCGGGTCAGCCGGTGCGCTCGAGGTCGCGCAGCAGCCTGATCATCGCGGCGACCGACTCGTAGCGCCACCGGCGCACGAGGTCGGCGGCAGCGCCGATCTCGATTGTGTCCGCGGACTTGAGCGACGCCGCGACCGGCTCGAAGCACCGGCGCTGTGCTGCGGCGAACCGCCGGTTCGCCATGCCGCGGCGGGATCGCAGCGCGAACTTCGCGAGCAGCTCGAGTCGCGCGTCGCGGGGATGGGGAACGGTCGCATCCAGCCACGCCGCCGCCGCCGAGCGACCCGCTGCGGTCGTGCGCCAAACGGTGCGGGGGGCCCCGCGATCGCCGGGCTCGGTGCGGGCGGGTGCGAGGAGTCCCTCCTCGTGCAGCCGGTCGATCGCGCGGTAGACGAGCGGCCGGTGGACGGTGATGGCCATCGACAGTGCGTCGTCGGCGGCGATCGCCGTGGTGACGCCGAACCCGTGTCGCGGCTCCTCGTCGACGAGGACGAGGACCATTTGCTCGAGCAGCGACAGTCCGTTTAGTCTCATTGAGACTATGACGCTATCCCCCCGATCCGCCGCAGTACGCGTTGCAGCGGTTGCGCTGGCGGCGGTACTGCCGGTGCTGCTGGCGCCGGTCGCCGATGCGGGTACCGGTCCCGATCGGCAGATCCCGTCGGCACGGACGACGCTGCAGGGACCGCTCACGATCTCGGCTGCCGCGTCCCTCACCGGCGCGCTCGCCGATCTCTCCGCCGCGTTCCGCCGCACGAACCCCGGCGTGCGCGTCCGCACCAATTTCGGCTCGACCTCGGCGCTCGTCGCGCAGATCGAGGCGGGCGCTCCGGCCGACGTCTTCGCATCGGCCGACCTCGCGTCGCAGGACCGCCTGATTCAGTCGGGGCACGTGGTCGCCGCGCCGCGCATCTTCGCGCGCAACACGATGCAGATCGCGGTGAAGCCCGGCAACCCCCTCGGCGTCCGCGGTGTGGCCGACCTGCCGGGTCTCGGCACGGTTGCGTTGTGCGGACGCACGGTGCCGTGCGGCGCGTACGCCGCGACGCTGCTGGCGCGGGCGAATGTGGACCTGCCCGAGGGCAAGGTGACGCGGGGCGCAGACGCGAAGGCCACGCTCGGTGCGGTGTCGGCCGGCGACGCGGATGCCGCGATCGTGTACGCAACGGACGTCCGCGCGGCCGGGCGGTCGGTGACGGGCGTCGCCATTCCGCGGGGCTCCAACGTCGTGGCGGCGTACGGCATCTCGGTCCTGCGGGGATCGCGGAACCGCGCGGCCGCACAGGCGTTCGTCGACTTCGTGCTCTCGTCGGCGGGGAGACGCATCCTCGCGTCGCACGGGTTCCTTGCGCCGTAGCCCGCGCATCCACGTCCGCGCCACGGCGCTGGCGGTTGCGGCGGCCATCACGACGGCGTTCGTCGCGCTGCCGGTCCTCGGCGTGCTCGTCCGCACGCCGTGGTCGCGTTTCCTCGACGAGGTGTCGTCGCCCGAGGCGCGCACCGCGATCGGGCTCTCGCTGGCGACGAGCCTCGCATCCGCAGCCCTCGCCGTGGCGCTCGGTCTTCCGCTCGCCTGGGTGCTCGCCCGCCGCGACTTCCCCGGTCGCCGGCTGGTGCGCGCGGTCGTCGCGGTGCCGATGGTGCTGCCGCCGGTCGTCGCGGGCGTCGCGCTGCTCGGCACGTTCGGGCGCACCAACGGGATCGTCGGCCGTGCGCTCTTCGACGCCACGGGCCTGCAGCTCACCTTCTCGCCTCTGGGCGTCGTGGTGGCGCAGTGCTTCGTGGCCCTCCCGTTCTTCGTGCTCTCGGCCGAGGCGGGGATCGGGCAGGTCGACGGACGGTACGAGGACGTCGCCGCGACGCTCGGCGCGTCGCCCGGCTTCGTCGCCCGTGCGGTGGTGCTGCGGCTCGCCGCGCCAGCCGTGGCAGCGGGCGCAGTGCTTGCGTGGGCGAGGGCCCTCGGCGAGTTCGGCGCGACCATCACCTTCGCCGGCAACGTGGAGGGACGCACCCAGACGCTGCCTCTCGCGGTCTACCTGTTGCTCGAGCGAAACCAGGGAGCCGCGTACGCGCTGAGCGCCGTGCTGGTCGGCGTCGCCGTCGTGGTGCTCGTGCTGCTGCGCGGCCGGTGGCTGGGGGTGCGGCGGTGACGCTGCAGGTGTACGGGTCGGTGGCGCGCGGGGACTTCGTGCTCGACGCGGACGTGCTCGTCGGCGCGCAGGTGGTCGCGGTCACCGGCGACAACGGCACCGGCAAGACCACGCTGCTGCGCGCGGTGGCGGGGCTCGAGCGGCTGCGGTCCGGTCGGATGGTCCTGGGTGGGACGGTACTCGACGAACCGTCGTCGTCCTCCTTCGTCCCGCCGTGGTCGCGCGCTGCGTCGATGATCTTCCAGGATGCCCTGTTGCTGCCGTTCCTCAGTGCCATCGACAACGTGGCCTTCCCGCTCCGGCGGGCGGGGCAGCCTGCTGGAGCGGCGCGCCTCGCGGCTGAGGCGGCCCTCGAGCGGCTCGGTGTGGGTCGTCTCGGCCTACGGGACCCCTCGACGCTGTCGGGTGGCGAGGCGCGCAGGGTCGCTCTTGCGCGTGCGCTCGTGCGCGAACCCGCGGTGGTGCTGCTCGACGAGCCCTTCACCGCACTCGACCGGCGCACCAGGTCCGAGTTCCGTTCGCTCGTGGCCGATGCACTCGGTGCGCTCTCCGTACCGGCGCTGGTGGTGACCCACGACGACGCCGACGTCGAGGCGCTGTGCCGGGACGAGATCCGCGTGGTGCGCACCGCAGAGGGGCGGTCGGTCGCCACGACGGGCGCGGGTGACCCGCGCGGCTAGGAGAACGTGGCCTGGCTGCTCGCCGTGGCCCGCAGCACGTCCTCGTCGAGGTCGAACCCCAGCCCAGGACGGTCGGACAGGGTGATCCATCCCTCTTCGTCGGCCTCGATGCTCTCCGTCATCGGGTAGTCGCGGCGGGCCGTGGTCCACTCCGGCGGGTCGAACGGGAACTCGATGAACGGGGCCGACGCCGCGCCCGCGGTGAGGTGCAGGTTTGCCATGACGCCGATGCCGTTGCCCCACGTGTGCGGGGTGAAGATCCTCCCGGCGGACTCGACCTGCGCCGCGAGCGTGGCGAGTCCGGTGATGCCCTGCGTGCACACCACGTCGGGCTGGAACACGTCGAAGCAGCCGCGGTCGAGCAGTTCGCGGAACTCGTACGGCTCGCGCGTGAGCTCGCCGCCCGCGATGCGCACCGACGTGCGGCGGCGCAGCTCGGCGAGCCCCTCGTAGTCGCCGCGGTGCAGCGGCTCCTCCATCCAGTACACCCCGTGCTCCTCGAGCACCGCCGCCACCGTGGTCGCATGGTCGACGTCCCACGGCTTCGCCACGTCCCATGGCATGCGCCAGCCCTGGTTGCAGTCGACCATCAGCTCGAGACGGTCGCCGAGCGCGTCGCGGATGGCCTTCACCACGGCGAGGTCGTCGTCGAGTCGGGGACGGCCGAAGCGCACCTTCAGTGCGGGAAAGCCGAGGTCGGCCGTGCGCCGGGCGACCTCGACCATGTCCGCCACGGGGCGGTGGACGCCTGACGAGGCGTACGCGCGGATCCGGTTGGACCGACCGCCCACCATCTTCCACACGGGCTCCCCGGTGACCTTGCCGGCGAGGTCCCAGAGCGCCACGTCGAGCGGCCACGGCCGGCCCGCGTGGAACTCGATGTTGGACAGCACCGCGGCGTTCCGGTCGAAGTCGAGCGGGTCGGCGCCGATGAAGTGCCGCTCGTAGTCGGCGAACCCGTACATCGCGTCACCCGACCCCACGCCCGTGCGCCCCGAGTCGTCCGTCACGCGGACGATCGTGGCGGGGAAGTGCGTGCGGGGACGGGTGTCCCACGACGCCGGGAACGGCGGATCGAGCGGCAGCCGGTGGTGCGAGACCTCGATGCGGACGACCGACGCCACGGCGTCAGGCCCGCATGCGCGAGCCGCTCGGGTCGAGCACGGGCTCGTGCACGATCCGGGCGGGACGGCGGCGGCCGATGATCTCGATCTCGAAGCCGTCCGTCAGTTGCGCCAGCTCCGCGGGCACGTAGCCCAGGGCCAACGACACCTTGGAGTAGTGGGCGTAGCCGCCCGACGTCACCCAGCCGACGACCTTGCCGTCGTGCCACACCGGCTCGTCGCCGATGACGTCCGCAGGGGCCTCCGGATCGGGCTCGACGACGAAGGTGACGAGGCGGCGCTTCGGGCCACCCGACGCCTTCTCGGCCTCGACGGCCGAGCGGCCGATGAAGTCGTGGTCGAACTTGAGCGATCGGTCCATCGCCGCCTCGAGCGGCGTGTAGATCGGCCGGTACTCGCGGAACCACGTGCCGAAGCTCTTCTCGAGCCGCATGGTGATGAGCGCCCGGAACCCGAACAGACCCATGTCGAACTCGCGGCCGGCGTCCCAGATCAGGTCGAACAGGTAGCGCTGGTACTCGGGCGCCATCCACATCTCGTAGCCGAGGTCGCCCGTGTAGGTCATGCGCGACAGCCACACCGGCGCCATGCCGATGTTGGCGCGGCGGAAGGCCATGAACGGGAAGTCCTTCGTCGCGAGCGAGGTGTCGGTGAGCTTCTGCAGCACGTCGCGCGAGCGAGGGCCCGCGACGGTGAGTCCGACCATCGACAGCGAGAGGTTCTCGAAGCGGATCGGGCTGTTGGCGGGCAGGTGGTCGAGGAACCAGCGCGGGTGGTGCACCTCGGCGGCCTGCGAGCCGAAGAGGTGGAACTCCTCCTCGCCGACGCGCGACACCGAGAACTCGCCGACGATGCGGCCCTGCGGGTTGAGCATCGCGGTGAGCACCGTGCGGTTCATCGCGGGAAGGGAGTTCGTGAAGAGGCGGCTCAGCCACTCCGACGACCCCTTGCCGCTCACCTTGTACTTGGCGAAGTTCGACGCCTCCGAGAAGCCGACGCGCTCGCGCACCGCGCGGCTCTCCTCGGCGACGATCGGGAAGGCGTTCGAGCGGTAGAAGGTGACGTCCTCGACGGGCGCCTTGCCCTTCTCCTGGAACCACAGCGGGTGCTCGAGGCCGAAGCCGGCGCCCCACACCGCGTTGTGCTCGGTGAGGCGGTCGTAGATCGGCGTCGTCAGCAGCGGGCGCGCCGCCGGCAGCTCCTCGTTCGGGAAGGTGATGCGGAAGCGGCGCGAGTAGTTCTCACGGACCTTCGCGTTCGTGTACGCGAGCGTGGCGTAGTCGCCGTAGCGCGCGACGTCCATCGCCCAGATGTCCGCGCCGGGGTCGCCGTGGACCATCCAGTTGGCGAGCGAGAGGCCCACGCCGCCGCCCTGGGAGAGCCCGGCCATGACGGCGCAGGCCGACCACATGCCGCGCATGCCCTTGATGGGGCCCACCAGCGGGTTGCCATCGGGGCTGAACGTGAATGGACCGTTGACGAACTTCTTGATGCCCGCGC
The DNA here is from genome assembly GCA_044235415.1 of Ilumatobacteraceae bacterium. Classification (GTDB taxonomy): domain Bacteria; phylum Actinomycetota; class Acidimicrobiia; order Acidimicrobiales; family Ilumatobacteraceae; genus UBA3006. The sequence continues at coordinate 10,052 of JBIIHV010000013.1, forward strand.
GGCCGACGGCAGGGAAGTGCGCGAACCCGCGCTCGAGCTCGTCCGAGATGCGGTCGAGGTCGTGCGGGAGCAGCTGGAACACGAAGTCCCACGGCGTCTCCTTCGGCGCCCACGGGCGGTTGTCCTGCTCGTAGGTGCCGAGGAGGATGCTCTGGCCCTCCTGGCGCGCGTAGATCTCGCCGGCGAAGTCGATCATGTGCGGCAGCTCGCGGCCGTGCTTCTCGTTGTACTCGATGACCTCGGGCATCGGCTCGGTCATCAGGTAGTGGTGCTCCATGGCGAGCACGGGCAGCTCGAGCCCGGCCATGCGGCCGACCTCGCGGGCCCAGAGGCCGCCGGCGTTGACCACGTGCTGGGCGTGGATCACGTGGTCCTTGTCGGTGACGACGTCCCACGTGCCGTCCTGGCGCTGGTTGAGGCCGGTGACCCACGTGTCCGTGTACACCTCGGCGCCGCGGTTGCGGGCGCAGATGGCGTAGGCGTGCGTCACGCCGTACGGGTCGACGCTGCCCTCGTCCTCGTCGTAGAGGGCGCCGACGAAGTACTTCTCCTCGAGCAGCGGGTTGAGCTCCTTGGCCTCCTTCATGGAGATGATCTCCATGTGCATGCCGAGGTAGCGGCCGCGCGCCTGCGCCATGCGCAGCCAGTCGAGTCGCTCGGGCGTGTCGGCCAGCTGGAGGCCTCCGGGCAGGTGGATGCCGCAGTTCTGGCCGGACTCCTTCTCGATCTCCTTGTAGAGGTTGACCGTGTACTGCTGGAGACGGGCGACGTTCGGGTCGCCGTTCAGCGTGTGCATGCCGCCGGCGGCGTGCCAGGTCGAGCCGGCCGTGAGCTGCTTGCGCTCGACGAGCACGACGTCGGTCCACCCTTCCTTCGTGAGGTGGTAGAGCACGGATGCCCCGACGACGCCTCCACCGATGACGACGACCTGCGCGGACGATTTCATGTTTTCCTGTCCCCCTGTGTGTCCTGTCCTGGAACCTAGAAGTCGGTCTTGACGCCGCCCTCGGCGACGCGGCGCCGGGTGAAGTCCTCGAGCTCGGCGCGCACGGCGGCGTCCATGGGCGGCGCCTGGTACTCGGCGAGGAACGCCTCGGCCAGATCGCGGGCCTTCTGGTCGGCGGTGGGCCGGCCGGCCTCGGCCCAGCTCTCGAAGTTGCGCCAGTCCGAGAGCAGCGGCTTGTAGAAGGCCGTGCGGAAGCGGTCCTGGGTGTGCTGGACGCCGAAGAAGTGCCCGCCGGGGCCGACCTCGCCGATCGCCTCGTGGGCGAGCGTCTCGGCGTCGACCACGATCGGCTCGAGGTACTCGGCCACCATCGCCATCAGGTCGCAGTCGAGGACGAACTTCGCGAGCGAGGCGTGCAGCCCGCCCTCCATCCACCCCGCGCCGTGCATCAGGAAGTTGACGCCGCCCTGGACGGCGCCCCACAGGGAGAACACGCTCTCGTAGGCGGCCTGCGCGTCCAGTGCGTTGGCGGCGCAGACGTTGCTGGAGCGGTAGGGGACCCCGTAGCGGCGGGCGAGCTGGCCGCCCGCCATGGCCGTGCGCATGTACTCCGGCGTACCGAAGGCCGGCGCGCCGGACTGCATGTCGACGTTCGAGGTGAAGCCGCCGTACGCCACCGGGGCGCCCGGCCTGACCACCTGCGTGAAGACCATGCCCGCGAGCGCCTCGGCGTTCTGCAGGGACAGCGCGCCGGCCAGCGTGACGGGGGCCATCGCCCCGGCCAGCGTGAACGGCGTGATGATCACGAGCTGCCCGTGCTTCGAGTACTCCATGATCCCCTGGAGCATCGGGATGTCGAGGCGCAGGGGGCTGGAGGAGTTGATGATCGTGAACACCGACGGCTCGTCGTCGATCTGCTCCTGGGTGCGGCCGCGGGCGATGCGCACCATCTCCAGCACGTCGAAGTTGCGCTGGCGGCCGAGACTGTAGCAGTGGATCGGCTTGTCGGTCATCGTCAGCATGTCGAGGGTCGTCTCGAGGTGGCGGATCGACGAGTGCAGGTCGACGGGCTCGACGGGGTAGCCGGCGACGAAGTGCACGATGTTGAACATCTGCGTGAGCCGCAGCAGGTCGCGGAAGTTGTCGCGGGTGCCCGCGTGGCGGGTGCCGTCGAGCTCGACGAAGTTCGGGGGGCTGGCGACGCTGCCGAAGGCCATCGCCCGACCGCCGACCTTCAGCGAGTGCTCGGGGTTGCGCGAGTGGAGTACGACCTCGGAAGGGCAGGTGCGGATCGTCTCCATGACGAACTCGGGATCGAAGCGCACGCGCGCGCCGTCGATGCGCACGCCGTCCTTCGGGAGCATCGCCCTTGCGTCGGCCTCGAGGAAGTCGATGCCATGGTCGGACAGGACGCGCAGCGACGCGAGGTGGATCGCCTCGACGTGGTCGTCCGACAGCACGCGCGTCGGCTCGTACGACATCTGCGGCTGGCGGAACGGCTTCTGCTCCGGCAGCTTCGAGCGCCCGGCCCCCGAGCGGTCCCGACCCCTGCGTCGCGGTGCGGTCTGGTCGGCCTCGTTCATCCGCCGTACGGTAGTGGCTGAACGGTCGGGACGGCCGTTCGAGGACCCGATGCGGGGCTCAGGCGCCGCGACGGCGGCGGATCTCCGCGGAGATCGCGGGGACCACCTTGTGCAGGTCGCCGATCACCGCGTACCCGGCCTTGGTGACGATGTTCGCGTCCTTGTCGGTGTTGATGGCGATGATGTTCTTGGACGCCATCGCGCCGACCCAGTGTTGGATCGCCCCCGAGATGCCGCAGGCGATGTAGACGTCCGGCGCGATGCGCGTGCCCGTCTGGCCCACCTGGTCGGCGTGGTTCCGCCATCCGTTGTTGGTCACCGCGCGCGAGCAGCCGACGACGCCGCCGAGCAGCGACGCGAGCTCCTCGAGCGGCGCGAAGGCCTCGGCTGAACCGACGCCGCGCCCGCCGCTGACGACGACCGGTGCAGTGGCAAGCGTGACGCCCGCCGTGCGCTCGACGCGGTCGCGCACGAACGAGTGCAGCACCGAGTCGGGAAGCGCGACGTCGTGGACCGTCGTCGCGTGCGCGACCGGGGATTCGGACGGCTCGACCACGTGGTTGGCGAGCGTGATGAACCGGACCGCGGCCTCGATCTCCGCCTGCTCCATCAGCGAACCACCCCAGCGCGCACGGACGATCCTCAACGGCCCGGATCCGTCGAAGGACTCGTCGAACTCGGTGCAGTTCATCGCGGCCGGGGCGTCGAGCCGCGCGGCGGCCTGCGCGACGACCTCGTGGCCGCGCTCGGTGCCGCACCCCAGCACGACCGCGGGGGACAGCGACCGCACGACGGCCGCCAGGGCCTCTCCCCACGCCTCCGGCCCGTAGTCGACGAGCGCGGCGTGGTGCACCTGGTGGACCGTGGACGCGCCGTGCGCGGCGAGCACTCCCGCGAGCGCGTCGGCGTTCGCGCCGATGGTGACGGCGTGCAACTCGCCGCCGATCTGTCGCGCGAGTGCGCGACCCGCGGTCACGGCGCCGAGCGACGCGGGCGCGATCGTCCCGCGGTCGTGGTCGACGACGACGAGGACGGCGCTCATGCCATGACTCCGAGCTCGACCAGCAGGTCGACGACCGCGGGGGCGGCCTCGGGGCCGGTGCCGATGATCTGCACGTTGCTCACGCGCTCCGGCGGCCGCTGCAGCTGCACCATGCGCAGTCCGCCTTCGCCCGCCTGGGCCTCGGTGCGGACCACCTCGGCCTTCTTCGAGGCGAGCCGACCCTTCATCGTGGGGTAGCGGGGGAGGTTGATGCCCTCCTTCACGCCCACCGCGGCCGGCATCGGCAGCCGGTAGCGCTCGATGCCGGCGTCGGCCTCGCGCTTGACGACCGCGTGACCGTCCTCGATCTCCAGGCCCTTTGCGCCGTTGACCATCGGCCGTCCGAGCGAGAGCGCGGCACGGATGCCCACCTGGTAGCCGCACGAATCGGCCGACTCGTTGCCGAAGAGCACCAGGTCGAAGGCGCCGTCCTGCGACTCGATCGCACCGATGACGGTCGCGATCGCGCGCGCGGTGCGCTGCGGGTCCCAGTCGGAGGCGTCGATCGGCACCAGCACCGCCTTCGCGGCGCCGACGCTGACGGCTGTGCGCAGCTGCTCCTCGGCCTCGGCCGGGCCCAGCGTG
>JBIIHV010000168.1:0-4452 GCA_044235415.1 Ilumatobacteraceae bacterium
GCGGGGACCCGCGGCGGCGCGGTGGGCCGGCGTGGTGCGCAGAACGTCGCTTATCGGATCCTCGTCTCCGCGGTGGTGCTGGCGACGGCTGCAGCTCTGTGGATCGCGCCGGTGCGAGACGCCCTCGGCTTCGGACAGGTGGGTGCCCTTGACCTTGCCGGCTGCGCCGTCCTGGGTACGTGTTCGGCGTGGCTCGGGTCGTTGCTTTCTCGCGTGCTCCGGCCAACTCCGTGACGCTCGGCGACTAGCGTCACGCCGGTGCCGCCCCTCGCTCTCGCCGCGGCCGCGGCACTCACCTCGGGCATCGGCACCCTGGGGGGACTCGGCGGGGCCATCATGCTGGTCCCGCTACTCGTGCTGACCGGTACGCCGGTCACCGTGGCGGCGCCGCTCGGTCTGGTGTCGGTCGTGTCGGCCTCGTCGGCAGCGGCTCGACGCCAGATGAAGGAGCACACCACGAACCATCGGCTGGGGGTGGTGACCGAGTCGTCGTCGACGCTTGGCGCGATCGTCGGGGCCTTCGCGGCCGGCGCGATCTCCGAGCGGGCGTTGACCTACGTGCTCGCCGTGGTCGCGCTCGGTGCCGCGTTCGCGGGTGGCAAGCGCAAGGGCACCAGGTGGAAGGTCGACCCCGACGCGGGGCACGATGCGGTGGGCGAGTGGGTGGGCTCGATGAACGGCGCCTACGTCCTCGAAGGTGGCGTGGTGCCGTACCGGCCCCGACGCATCGGCCTTGGGATCTTCGCGATGGGCCTTTCGGGCCTGATCACGGGTGTATCGGGAGTCGGCGGCGGATTCATCAAGACCCCGGCGAAGAGCGAGCTGATGCACGTGCCGGTGAAGGTTTCCTCCAGCACGACCACCTTCTCGATCGGCATCACGGCATCGGCGGCCCTGCTCGTGATGATCGTCAAGGGCAGGGTCGACGTCGAGCTCGCGCTGATGGTGATGCTGGGTTCTCTCGCCGGCGGCGTCGCGGGGTCGTTCGTCCAGTCGAGGCTCTCTCCGCCGGCGATCCGCAGGTTTCTCTCGTTGCTGCTCGTCGTGGTGGCGGTGATCCTCGTGGTCAAGGCATGAGCGGTTCGCCGCGCGTCGATCCCGGCCAGGCTGCGGCTGAGGAGCGATTGGGGGCCGTCGTGCAGGGCGTGCTGGTGGCCGTCGCGGCACTCGCGGTGACGGCCGTGCTCCTCGGGTCGAGCGGTCGGGGGCTCGCGTGGGTGGCGGTGGGCGCGGTCACTGCGATCCCGATTGCACGCGTCGCGTGGCTGGTCGTCCGCTGGGCGCGCATTCGCGACTGGCGGTACGTGGCGGTCGCGTTGCTGCTGCTGGCCCTCGTCGCCGTCGGTCCCGTCGTCGCGCTGCTGCAGCGCTGACGCAACGCGCCGGGGCGCTCAGCGCGCGACGACCTGCCGCTGCTCGCCGTCGCCCACCGTGGCCGTGCCACCCGAGCGCGCGACCTGACGGTCGCGGAGCGTCAATCCGAGGAACAGGCCGAGCACCGTGAGCACCGCGAGGCCCGCGCCAGACGACAGCATGACGACCGCCGGACCGGGGCACGTGCCCGAGACCGCCCAGCCCAGGCCGAACAACGCGCCCCCGACGAGATTCGCCTTCGTCACCTTCGAGCGCGACAGCGCGAGCTGTCCGCCCAGCAGGGTGGTCACCTTCGCGCGGTCGAGCAGCCAGAGCAGCGGCATCGACACGCCGATCGCACCGGCCATGAGCAGGAAGGTGTAGGCCTCCTCGAGGCGGAGCATCGCGTGGATCACCGAGTACTCGTGCAGCTTCGCCGCGGCGAGCACGAAGCCGAATCCGGCGCCGAACAGCAGGCCGGCGAACTTCTGGGCGGTGGAGGAGCGCATCACTTCACCCCCAGCAATCCGAGCACCCATGTTGCGGCGATCGCGACGGCCATGAACGTGCAGGTCGCCGCGATGCTGGCGGGCGAGCGCTGGGCCGTGCCACAGATGCCATGGCCAGAGGTGCACCCGCCGGCCATGCGGGCGCCGTAGCCCATGACCGTCGCCCCGACGAGCACGACGGCGCCGACGACCCAGTTCGAATTCCACGCCTCGACCAGGGGCTCGTAGCCGGTTCGTGGCTCGAAGCCGTTGCCCACGAGCGTCACGCCGAGGAAGCCACCGACCGGGATGCCGATGAGGTACCACACGCGCCACGACACCGCGTCCTTTCGGCCGGTCAGCACCTTGGCGGTCTCGGCGTACGCACCTGACGCCCCGAGCGGCTGGTTGGACACGAGGAAGAACCCGACGACCAGCAGTCCCAACACGGGGCCCGAGAGCCACCACGGCCAGCGACCGTCGGAGAATTCCGCCAGTTCGATCTGCACGACGCACCTCCACCTGCCGGTGCGCGCGTGCGCCCACGGCTCGCTGAAACGGTAGCACGGGGTGCCTGCGAGTACGGTTTGTCCGTGACCCGCTACGCGTTCTTGATCGACCAGGACACCTGCATCGGCTGCCACGCCTGCACCGTGGCCTGCAAGAGCGAGCACGACGTGCCGCTCGGCGTGAATCGCACCTGGGTGAAGTACATCGAGAAGGGGGAGTTCCCCGACTCGCGCCGCTTCTACTCGGTCAACCGCTGCAACCACTGCGAGGACGCGCCCTGCGTGTCGATCTGCCCGACCACCGCGCTCTTCAGCCGCTCCGACGGCATCGTCGACTTCGACGACTCGCGCTGCATCGGGTGCAAGTCGTGCATGAACGCGTGCCCCTACGACGCGCTCTACATCAACCCCGACACCAACACCGCCCACAAGTGCAACTTCTGCACCCAGCGGGTGGAGGTGGGCCTCGAGCCGTCGTGCGTCGTGGTGTGCCCCACCCAGTCGATCGTGGCCGGCGACCTCGACGACCCCTCCTCGCGCATCTCGCAGATGGTCGGTCGGCACGACACCAAGGTGCGGGCACCCGAGCAGGGCACGAAGCCGCACGTGTTCTACAAGGGCGCCGACGAGGCTGCGCTCGACCCGCTCCGCACCGTCATCCGTCCGGACGGGTTGATCTGGGCGCAGACCACGCCGGACCACCCGACGATGCCGGTCGGCGGCGGGCACCTCGACGCCAACGTCGTGGCTCGCACCGCGTACACCACGGCGCACTCGATGCCGTGGCGCGGCAAGGTGACGTCGTACCTCGTGACCAAGGGCGTCTCCGGCGGCGCGCTGATGGTGGCCGGTCTGCTGGCACTCCTCGGCCACGGTGGCGCGAGCGAGCGCCCGCTCGTCGGGGTCGCCGCCCCGACCATCGCCCTCGCGTTCGCCGCGGTGACGGGCCTGCTGCTCATCCTCGACCTCAAGCAGCCGACGCGCTTCTTCTACCTCTTCACGAAGCCGCAGTGGGGCTCGTGGCTGGTGCGAGGCTCGTTCATCCTCCTGGGCTACGGCGCGGTCGGCACCGCGTGGTGGCTGGGCGGCGTGCTGGACGTGCCCGGCCTGGTCGACGCCATGGCCGTCCCGGCCATCGTGCTCGGGGCCGGCACCGCCGGCTACACGGCGTGGCTGTTCGCACAGTGCGAGGGGCGCGATCTCTGGCAGAGCCCGCTGATGCTGCCGGTGCTGCTCGCGCAGGCCGTCGCGGCCGGATCCGCGGCGCTGCTCGTGGCGGCCGCGGTGCTCGATCCCTCGGCGGCCGCGGTCGACGTCGTGCGCTGGTGCCTCTTCGGCGGGGCGCTGGCCCAGGCCGCGCTCGTCGCGATGGAGGTCACGGCGAAGGGGCCGCTCTCGGTGGAGGTCGCCGTCGCGGCAATGGTCCGCGGGCCCTACAAGGGGCGCTTCTGGACCGGTGTGCTCGTGGGCATGGTCGGTGCTGCGGGCTTCGCGCTCGCCTCCGCGCTCGGCGACAGCACGCCGCTCGGCCTCGTCGCGGCCGCCTGTGCCGTCGTCGGACTCGCCGCATACGAGGACGCATTCATCCGTGCCGGCCAGTCCGTGCCGCTGAGCTGAGGAGGACCGACGTGTCGCTGCTCGACGATCTCGACCGCGCGGGGCGGGGCGACCTTGCCCGCCTGCTGCCCGGCACCGCGCTCACCAACTATCCGCCGGTCGAGCGCTGGTCGGACTGGACGGAGCTCGACGCCAAGGAGTGGGCGCACGGGCGGAAGGTGAAGCGCCGCTTCAGCCTCATCCCGACGACGTGCTTCAACTGCGAGGCCTGCTGCGGCCTGCTCGCCTACGTCGACAAGCAGACGGGCGAGATCGCCAAGTTCGAGGGCAACCCGCACCATCCCGCCAGCCGCGGCCGCAACTGTGCGAAGGGACCGGCGACGATCAACCAGGTCCACGACGCGGACCGCATCCTCTATCCGCTGAAGCGCGCGGGAAAGCGCGGCGAGGGGAAGTGGGAACGGATCGACTGGGCGCAGGCGCTCGAGGAGATCGGCTCGCGCATCGGCCGTGCATTCCGCGAGGACCGGCGCAAGGAGGTCATG
>JBIIHV010000014.1:0-13997 GCA_044235415.1 Ilumatobacteraceae bacterium
GACGATCGCGGGCCTGATCGCCACGGACTCGGGCCGCATCGCCGTGGCAGGCGGACGGGCCGCACTCGTCCAGCAGGAGCCGTTTCTCTTCCAGCAGACCCTCCGGGGAAACGTGACGCTCGACGACCCGACCATCGACGACGCCCGGGTGCGGCGCGCGCTCTGGACCGCGGCGGCCGACGACTTCGTCGATGCCCTGCCCGCCGGCACCGGAACGGAGGTCGGTGAGCGCGGCGCGGGCCTGTCCGGCGGCCAGCGGCAGCGCATCGCACTCGCCCGGGCGCTCGCCCACGACAGCGACGTGGTCTTGCTCGACGACACCACCTCGTCGCTCGACCCGCAGACCGAATCGACCGTCGTCGAGCGGTTGAAGGCTTCGGGACGGACCCTCGTGGTCGTCGCCTCGAGGCCGTCGACCATCGCGCTCGCCGACGAGGTCGTCTGGCTCGTAGACGGCGAGATCCGGGCAACGGGATCGCACGCCGACCTGCTCGCCCGCGACCCCGGCTACCGCGCCATCGTCGAGGCGCACGGGGCATCGTGAGCGGGGGACGGCGATGAACGACGAGGAGCGGTCGCTCGGACCGGCGCGGACCATCGGGCGCGGCGTCCGCACCGTGCCGGCACTCGTCGACGGTGTCGCTGGCACGGTCGGTTTCGCCCTTGCCGGCACGGGCGCGCGGATCGCCGTTCCGATCCTCGTGCAGCAGACCATCGACCGAGGCCTCACCGGCGGTGTCGACGTCGGGCTGATCGCCTGGATGTGCGCCGTGGGCGCCGTCGTGATCCTCGTGTCCTCGATCTGCCTCCGTGCTGCGGCGCTGCGCCTCGGCGTCCAGGCCGAACGGGGGCTCTTCGAGGTCCGACTCCGGCTCTTCCGCCACATCCACCGGCTCAGCCTCGAACAGCACGGCGAAACCCGTCGGGGTGCCCTCGTCTCCCGGGTGACCAACGACGTCGAAACCCTCACCCAGTTCTTCTCGTGGGGCGGCCTCACCCTCCTCATCGACGGCACGCAGGTCGTCGTCGTGTCGGCCGTGATGCTGGCCTACGACTGGCGCCTCGCCGTCGTCGCGTTCGCGGTGTCGGCGCCCCTCATCGCGGTACTGCGCGGCGTGCAGCGACGGCTGTTGCGCGCCCACCAGCGCGCGCGGGAGACCACGGCCGAGACGCTCGGCACGGTCGGCGAGCTGCTGCAGGGCGCCGACACCCTGCGCATCTACGGGGCGACCGGGCGCTACCGCGACGCCGCGCACCGCGTGCTGCGGGAGCGCTCGCGCGCGAACGTCCGCGCCGGCGTCATCGGAGCGCTGCTGTTCCCCTCGGGCGAGGTGTTCGCCGTGTTCACCGTGGCGGCGGTGACGGCAACGGGGGTGGCGATCGGCGCTGGCGGCGGTCTGACAGCCGGTGCGCTCGTCGGGTTCGTGTTCCTCACCTACCGGTTCCTCGAGCCGATCGCCGAGTTCACGGAGATCATGGACCAGACACAGAGCGCGGTCGCGAGCCTCGGTCGCGTGCTCGGCGTCCTCGACACACCCGAGGAACCCCCGCCGCCGAGCAATCCGATCGCCCTCCCGCGTGGCCCCCTCGGCATCGACTTCGAGGACGTCGACTTCGCCTATGCGTCGTCACCCGACGGTGATGATGCGAGTCCCGTGCTGCGCGGGCTCTCGTTGTCCATCCGGCCCGGACAGCACGTGGCGCTCGTCGGGCCTTCGGGCTCCGGCAAGACCACTGTTGCCCGCCTGATCGCCAGGTTCGCCGATCCCCTCGCGGGCACCGTGCGCCTCGGTGGCGTCGACCTTCGGCGCGTCGAGAACCCGTCGCTGCGCACCAGGCTCGCCGTCGTCCCGCAGGAGCCGTTCCTCTTCAGCGGCACGATCCGGCACAACCTCGTGTTCGCCGTTCCGGGTGCCGATGACGCGGCCCTCCGGGCCGCCGTCGCCGGACTTGGCCTCGACGACTGGCTCGCGTCGCTCCCCAACGGCCTCGACACCGAGGTCGGCGAACGCGGCGGGCATCTCAGCGCCGGCGAGCGGCAGCTCGTGGCGCTCGTCCGCGCGGCACTGACCAACCCCGACCTGCTGGTGCTCGACGAGGCGACGTCCAGCGTCGACGCCCCGACGGAGGTCCGCATCGCCGAGGCGCTCGCCCGCCTCGAGGCCGGGCGGACCACCATCTCCATCGCGCACCGCCTGTCAACGGCCGCGCGCGCGGAGCGCGTCGTGGTGCTCGTCGAGGGGCGGATTGCAGGGGACGGATCCCACGAGGAACTGCTCTCCCGGCCCGGGCCCTACGCCGACCTGCACCGGGCCTGGTCCGAGAACAACTCCGTCCGCTGACCCCGGTACCACGGGTGCGTGCCACAATGGCGCGCGAGGGAGGCAACGACATGTTGAAGGGCCTGTACATCGACGGTTCATGGGCGCCCACCGAGGGTCGCGGGACGATCACCGTGTACGACTCGGTGACCGAGGGTGTCCTCGGCGAGATCCCCGAGGGCACCGCCGCGGACGTCGACCGTGCGGTGGCCGCCGCGATGCGCGCCTTCCCCGCGTGGTCAGCGCTCCCGCCCGAGGACCGTGCGGCCGCCATGGAGCGCGTCGGCACGGGTCTCGCGGCACGCATGGACGAGATCGCGTCCGTGATCAGCCGCGAGACGGGCATGAACAAGGTGCTGAGTCAGCTGGTCCAGGTCGGCCTGCCCATCAACTCCTTCACGCAGGCCGCCGCCACCGCGCGTTCCTTCCCCTACGAGGAGAACGTCGGGTCGTCGCTGGTCGTCCGCGAGCCGATCGGGGTCGTGGGCTGCATCACCCCGTGGAACTACCCGCTCCACCAGATCGCCGCGAAGACCGCATTCGCCATGGCGGCGGGCTGCACCGTCGTCCTCAAGCCCAGCGAGGTCGCACCGCTCGATGCGATCATGCTCGCCGAGATCATCCACGACGCCGGCATTCCCGCCGGAGTCTTCAACATGGTGACGGGCACCGGCCCCGTCGTGGGCGAGGCCATCGCCGCACACGCCGGTGTCGACATGGTGTCGTTCACCGGCAGCACCCGCGCCGGCAAGCGCGTGGCCCAGGTCGCCGCAGAGACGGTGAAGAAGGTCGCACTCGAGCTGGGCGGCAAGTCGGCCAATGTCATCTGCGACGACCTCGACGAGGCGACGTTCGCGAAGGCGGTGTCCGCCGGCGTCGGCAAGGCGTTCCTGAACAGCGGGCAGACCTGCTCCGCGCTCACGAGAATGCTCGTGCCGAGGGACAGGCTGGCGGAGGCCGAGCAGGCCGCGGCCGCGACCGCGTCGGCCATGCGCGTGGGCGACCCGTTCGCCGAGGGCACACAGCTCGGGCCGCTCGCATCCGCCGCGCAGCGCGACCGCGTGCAGGGCTACATCCGCCTCGGCATCGAGGAGGGCGCGACGCTCGTCGCGGGCGGCGACGGCACCCCCGAGGGCCTCGACCACGGGTACTACGTCCGGCCGACGGTCTTCTCGAACGTCGACAACTCGATGCGCATCGCCCAGGAGGAGATCTTCGGGCCGGTGCTCTGCATCATCCCCCACGACGGCGACGACGACGCCGTGCGCATCGCCAACGACACGGTCTACGGACTCGCCGGTGGCGTGTGGGCGGCCGACCGCGACCGCGCCCTGTCGATCGCGCGGCGCATGCGCACCGGCCAGGTCGAGGTGAACAACGGCCAGTTCAACGTGAACGCGCCGTTTGGCGGCTACAAGCAGTCGGGGTGCGGGCGCGAGCTCGGCCGCCACGGCTTCGAGGAGTTCCTCGAGGTCAAGAGCCTCCAGCTCTGACCGGGGCGGCGCGCAGGGCGACCACGACCGCTGCCGCATTGCCGGCGGCTGCGACCACCAGCGCGGCCGGCGCCGACCAGGCCGCTGCGACCGCACCCCACGCCACCGCGCCGACGGCCTGGCCCGACCACACGGAGAGCACCGCCAGCCCGGTCCCGATTCCGCGCACGCCGCCATCGAGCCCGGTCAGCAGGGCGGTGAAGAGCACGTTGCTCTGCACCATCATCCCCGCGCCTGCCAGCGCGAGCGCCGCAAGCGCCGGCACGATTGACGGCGCCGCGGCCAGGGCCGCCGCACCGACGGCCCAGGTCAGGCCGCCCGCGACCGAGAGCAGGTCGTCGTGGAGCACGCGGCGCAACAACGGCAGTGCCGGCACCACCAGCACCGCCCCAGTCCCCAGCGCGCCGTAGAGCAGGCCGAATCCGCCCGAATCGACGTCGAGCGTGGACGTCGCCAGCACGGGCACGAGTGCGACCACCGAGGACATGGCGACCCCCGTGAGCACCATGCGCACCGCGACGTTCCGGGCACGGCGGGCGGCGAGCGCACGGGAGAGTCCGGTCCGGATGCTCCGCGTCAGGCCGCTCTCGCGCCGCTCGCTTGGCGGCGCCAGCCGGAGGCGCGGCCCCAGCAGCGCCACGACGAGGAAGCCGCACGCGCCGAGCGCGAACGGCGCCGCAGTGCCGGCGAGGGCCGCCGCGCCCGCCAGCGCCGGTCCTGCAGTCTGGGCGAGGTTCCGCGACATGCCGTCGAGGCCCAGCGCCTGGCCCAGCATCGGCGGATCGACCATCTCAGCCGTGGATGCCATGACCGCCGGGGTGCCGAGGGTGAGCACGACCGATGTCACGAACGTCCCCGTCAGCAGTGCGACGGGAGTCTGCGCTCCCGTCGCCTCGAGGACGGCGATGACCCCGGTCAACGCGGCGCCGACGCCGTACGTGGCCACGATCAGCCGCCGCCGGTCGACGAGGTCGGCGATGGCACCCGCATGGAGCGAGAGCAGGAAGCCCGGCAGGGCCCACAGCGTCTGCACCAACCCGATCAGCAGCGGCGAGTCCGTCATCTGGGCCATGGACCAACCCGCCGCGGTGATCTGCACGAACGAGGTCAGGTTCATCGACAGCGCCGCGAACCACAGCGTGCGGTAGGCCGCGACGCGGAGCGGCTGCCAGGCCTCGCCTCGCAGCGGGGTCATTCCGGCCGCGTGAAGCGCATGACGCCGTCGTCGACGGGGTCCCTGCGCAGCAATTCGACGTCGCGCCGGTAGTCCTGCGGGTTCAGCCACGGTGCGCGGTCGCCCTGGCGCGGGAAGCGGTGGATGTCGCGGAGCATGTAGCCGGGCGTGAAGCCGTCGATCCACGGCCGCGCGGCCATGTCCTCCTCGCCGGGCCGCAGCTCCGGCGTGCAGGTGGTCGTGCCGGTCTCCGCCATGTGGTTCAGCAGCCTGCAGACGTACTCGCACGTCAGGTCCGAGCGCAGGGTCCACGAGGCGTTCACGTAACCGAACGACGTCGCGAGGTTCGGCACCCCCGAGAAGGCGAGGCCCTTGTACGTGAACGTCGTACCGAGGTCGACCGGCACCCCGTCGACCTCCAGCGCCATCTCGCCCAGCGCGGCCAGCTGCAGGCCCGTCGCGGTCACGACGATGTCGGCCGCGATCTCAACGCCCGACGCGAGCCGTACGCCGTCGGCGGTGAAGCGGTCGATCCGATCGGTCACCACCTCTGCACGGCCGGCCGCGATGGCCTCGAGCAGGTCGCCGTTGGGCAGCAGGCACAGCCGCTGGTCCCACGGGTCGTAGGACGGGGTGAAGTGCCGGCCCACGTCGTACCCCGGGCCGAGCCGCTCCGCCACCATCCCCACGAGCCGCTCCCTGGCTTGCTGCGGGTAGTCGCGCATCCTCCGGTAGAAGAGCTGCTGGAACGCGGTGTTCTTGCGGCGGATGATGCGGTAGGCGAGCCGCTCCGGCAGGAGCCGGCGGAGCAGCAGCGCGATCTTGTCGACATCGGGCCGCGCGACCACGTAGGTCGGCGAGCGCTGCAGCATCGTGACCATCGCAGCCGTGTCGGCCATCGCGGGGACGATGGTCATTGCCGTCGCACCGGAGCCCACCACCAGCACCCGCTTGCCGGCGTGGTCGAGGTCGTCCGGCCACTGCTGCGGGTGGACGACCCTGCCGCGGAAGTCGCCGAGCCCCGGCAGGTCGGCTTCGTATCCGGCCGAATAGCGGTAGTACCCCGCACAGGCGAACAGGTAGCCGCACGACACGGTCCGTTGCGCACCCGCGGACTCGACGACGACGGTCCAACGGGCGGCCGCGGACGACCAGCTGGCCGACACGACGCGCACGCCGAGGTGGATCCGGCTCGCCAGCCCGTGCTCGCGCACCGTCTCGCGGAGGTACCCCAGGATGGACGGGCCGTCGGCGATCGACTTCGGGTTCGTCCAGGGCTTGAACCGGTACCCGAGGGTGTACATGTCGCTGTCCGAGCGGACGCCCGGATAGCGGAACAGGTCCCACGTGCCGCCGACGGAGTCCCGCGCGTCGACGATGGCGAAGGAACGCCCGGGGCAGTCGTGCTGAAGGTGCCAACCCGCTCCGATTCCCGAGATGCCGGCCCCCACGACGAGGACGTCGACCTCCGCCGGAAGGTCGGCAGCGGTACGGAAGGAGCCGCCCCCAGGAGGTGCAGTCGGGCGGGTGCGGCGGATCACGCCGAGATCCTACGCAGGAGCCGAATTCGCGTCGTCATGAAAACGACACATTGGCCGTCCGTCGCGGAACCGTCGTCCGCCGTGTTGCAGTGTCGTGAAATCCACCACCGGGCGCAGATCGGGTTCTACGGTGACTGTCAGCGGGCACCCGCCCGCGGAAAAGGGGAATGAACGATGTACACCTTGGGAGCACTCCTCCTGCTGGCCCTCGTCCTGAGCTCGGTGACCAACGTGGTCGACTCGATTCTCGGGACGGTCGGCCTCGCCGGCGTCATCAAGAAGCTGCCGATCATCGGCGCCAACTGGAACCTGATCGTCTCGATCCTTCTGGTGTGGGTGCTGAACGAGCTCGGCGGCGACATCGCGCTCGCGTGGTGGAACACGAGCGGCTGGGACACCTGGCTGCACGTGGTCGTCACCGGTGCGATCGTCTACGGCATGGTGCCCGTCAAGGACGCCGTCATCTCGATGGTCGGCAAGGGCCTCCGCGCCTAGTCGCCAGTCGTTTACGTCAAGGGCGCCGGCCGCAAGGCCGGCGCCCTTTTCGTTTTTCGGGACAGGGCCGCGGCGCCCGTCCCACCCTGCGTCCCGAGGTGCGTCAGGCTCCGCGGACCGGGGCCTCCACCGGGCCGAACGATAATCGCCGGAAGACCTCGAGGTAGCCGCCCGGGAAGTGCAGGCCCGCATCCTTCGCCACTTGCTCGGCGCCCATCTCCCGCGCCAGCCTCGGCACGTCGTACCAGGCCACGCCGGCCTTGGCGTGGTGCGCGACGTGGAGGTTGTTGTTGAGCATTAGGAGGCTCATCACGGGGCCTGCCATCACCATCGCGGTGCGCACCTCGCTGCCGGGCACGTACCGGTGCTCGGGGAAGGGACGGATGGCGTTGAGGATGCGGCCGCCGTACGTGGCCCCGAGGACGTACTGCCACCACGGCATGCCCGCCACGTCCATCACCAGCCACAGCACCGCCACTACCCCGACGAGGTGGACCGCGACCGACCGCGCGACGCTCCGGTCGCCCCCCAGCACCCTCCGGATCTTCGACGAGACGTAGGCGAAGGTGCTGATGACGCTCCAGACGAGGATCCGGAACAGGATCGTCCGGTTCGCCCACCAGAGGGCGCGACGGATCCGGCCGGCCCGCTCGAAGACCTGCGGGTCGACGTAGTAGCTCTCGTTGTCGAGGTGCGGGTCGGTCAGGTCGGCCTCGTGGTGCAGGAGGTGGTCGATGCGGAACTCCCGGTACGGGATCCACAGCGTCACGGGCACGGAGCCGAGCAGGTTGTTGGCCCACTGGCGCCGGAACGGGTGGCCGTGGAGCACCTCGTGCTGCAAGCTGAGGTGCCACGCACCGAACCAGGCCAGAAGCGGCACGGAGATCCACGGACCGAGCCGGTCGTGCCACGCCACCACGGCCGCCGTGCCACCGTAGACGGCCGCGGCGAGTGCGACGGTGCGCCATTCGCGACGGGAGTTCATGAGGAGAATGCTAGGACGCCGACCATCGGGGAGTCACGCCGCCAGCGATCCGGCCGCCCACACCCCGCCCCGGGCCACAGCCGCCACGAGGTTGACGCCCGGGCGGTAGGCGAGGTGGACGTGGCTGGCGGCATCGAGCACGACGAAGTCGGCCCAGCTGCCCGGGCGCAGGACGCCGACGTCGTCGCGGCGCAGGGCCCTTGCGCCGCCCGCGGTCGCGGCCCACACGGCCTCGTCGCAGGTCATGCCCATGGAGATCACCCCCAGCGCCACCGCGAGCGGCATCGAGGTCGTGTAGGAGGAACCCGGGTTGCAGTCCGAGGCGAGCGCCACGGTCGCACCGGCGTCGAGCAGGCGCCTCGCGCTCGGGAACGGCGACCGCGTGCACAGCTCCGCCGTCGGCAGCAGCGTCGCCACCGTGCGGGAACCGGCGAGCGCCTCCACGTCGGCGTCGTCGAGGTGCGTGCAGTGGTCGCACGACGCGACCCCGAGCTCGACGCCGAGGCGCACCGCTCCCCCGTGCTGCAGCTGGTTGGCATGGATGCGGGTGCCGAGCCCGGCGGCCGCCCCAGCCTCGAGGATCCGGCGGGCCTGGTCGACGTCGAAGGCACCGCGGTCGCAGAACACGTCGATCCATCGCGCATGGGGCGCGCAGGCGGTGAGCATCTCCCCGCACACCAGGTCGACGTAGGCATCGGCAGACTCGCCCGGCGGCACGACGTGGGCGCCGAGGAAGGTGGTCTCGCCGGTGACCGAACCGGCCGCGACGAGCGACCGCGCCTCGTCGTCGACCGACAGCCCGTATCCCGACTTGACCTCCAGTGTCGTCGTGCCCGACCGCAGGGCCTCGACCGCGAGCCGCCGCGCATTGTCGGCGAGATCCGCGTCGCTGGCGGCCCGGGTGGCGGCCATCGTCGTCCGGATGCCGCCTGCGCCGTACGGCTGCCCCGCCATGCGGGCCGCGAACTCGCCCGCCCGGTCGCCGGCGAACACCAGGTGCGTGTGCGAGTCGACGAAGCCGGGGATGACGGCACGGCCGCCCGCGTCGACGGGCCTCGTGTCGCAGTGGTCGCCGACCTCGACCGACGGTCCCACCCAGGCCACGCGCCCGTCGTCGCCGGCCACGATGGCCGCGCCGCGGACGACGCCGAGCGGACCCTCCCCGAGCTCGGGGTCGTTGGTGACGAGGTGCGGGATGCCGGCGACCGCCAGCATCAGGATCCGTGCTTCGCGACGAGCGCGGTGACGCGCTCGACGAAGGCCTCCTTGTGGAACTCGTTGAAGGAATCCCACGTCGCCAGCGTCCGCGAGTCCTCCACCCGGTCGAGGAAGAGCAGGCCGTCGAGGTGGTCGACCTCGTGCTGGTAGGTCGCCGCCTTCAGGCCGCGCACCTCCTCGTCGATCTCGTTGCCGTGCCGGTCCCAGGCCTGCACGCGGATGCGCGTGCTGCGCGCCACCTCGCCCCGTATCCCGGGCACCGACAAGCAGCCCTCGAAGTTGCGGAACTGTTCGTCGTCGAGGGGCGTCAGCACGGGGTTGACGAGGATCGTGAGGGGGATCGGCGGCTTGTACGGGTAGCGGGGATTGTTGGACACCTCGACGGCGCAGATCCTCTGGTGCCGCAAGACCTGGGTTGCCGCGAGCCCGGCTCCATTTGCGTGGCGCATGGTCTCGATGAGGTCGTCGATGAAGGACTGCACGTCGGCCGAGGCGAGATCGTCGCGCGTCACCTCGGCGGCGCGGATGCGAAGCCCCGGGTTGCCGACCGTCGCGATCGGGAGCACCGTCATGACGTCAGAGTGTACCGACGGCCCTGATGGCGCTGCCGAGACGGGTCGAGACGTCGGGCACGAGGAGGTGGCGCCCGTCCCGCACGACGGGACGGCCGCCGAGCCAGGTGTCGCGGACATCGCCGGCCGCGGCGGCGTGGACGAGAAATGCCGCGCCGTGGGCCGGGTCGAACCCCGCCATGCGCACGCCGTCGAGCGAGACCGCGATGAAGTCGGCCTGCGCGCCCTCGTGGATGCCCGGCGCGCCGGTCGGCCCCCATCCGAGGCTCGTGGCACCGCCCTGGGTGGCGGCGGTCAACAGGTCCGCTGGCCGGTGCAGGCCGCGGCGGCCCGTCGCCAGCCGCTCGTCGTGCTCGACGGCGCGCGCCTCCTCGAACAGGTCGATCATGGCGTGGGAATCCGATCCCAGCGACAGCACGGTGCCGGCGGCGACCATGTCCCGTGCGGGTCCGATGCCGTCGGCGAGGTCGCGCTCGGTGGTCGGGCACATGCACACCCCGCACCCGCCGAGCAGGGCGACGTCGGCGGGCGTGACGTGCGTGGCGTGCACGGCCGTGAGGTGCCGGCCGAGGAGACCCGCCTCGGCGAGCACGCCCGTCGGCGTGAGGCCGGTCGCGGCACGGCAGGCCTCGTTCTCGGCGGGCTGCTCCGAGACGTGCAGGTGCACGACCCGGTCGCCCCGGTGCCGGGCCACCTCCGCCAATTCCGCGGGGTACACCGCGCGCACGCTGTGCGGCGCGAGTCCGACGGTCCACGCGTCGCCGCCGCTGCCGAGCAGCCCCACCCGCTCGAGCCACGCGTCGATCGTGCCGTCCGAGAAGCGCCGCTGCTCGGGCAACGGATCGGCCGCCGCGAGCGATGCGTGGAGGTAGGCGACGTCGAGCAGCGCGACCCGCACGCCCGCCGCCGCGCCGGCGTCGACGATGCTGCGCCCCATCTCGTTCGGATCGGCAAATCGACCACCCCCAGCCGGATGGTGGACGTAGTGGAATTCACCGACCCCCGTGATCCCGGCGAGAGCCATCTCGGCGAACGTGCACGTCGCGAGCTCACGGTAGGAGTCGGGGTCGAGGCGGTTGGCGACGCCGTACATCTGCTCCCGCCACGTCCAGAAGTCGCCGGTTCCCGCGTGCGTCCGGCCGCGCAGCGCGCGGTGGAACGCGTGGCTGTGGGCGTTGACGAGTCCGGGCAGCACCACGCCCCGGATCCGCTCGTCGCCCGGCTGCGCCGGGGCTCCCTCGGTGACGTCGGCGATCCGGCTGTCGCGCACGGCGAAGCGCACGCCGGCGACGACCCCCTCGCCGCCGCGCCACGCCCATTCGGCGTGGAAGGTCGCGCTCACGTCCCGAGCATCGGGATCGACACGCCCCGCTCCCGGGCGGTGTCGATCGCGTGCGGATAGCCGGCGTCGGCGTGGCGGATGACGCCCATGCCGGGATCGGTCACCAGCACCCGCGACAGCTTCTGCGCCGCGAGCTCGGTCCCGTCGGCGAGGCACACCATGCCGGCGTGGATGCTGCGCCCGATACCGACGCCGCCGCCGTGGTGGATGCTCACCCACGTCGCACCGCTCGCCGTGTTGACGAGTGCGTTCAGGAGCGGCCAGTCGGCGATCGCATCCGACCCGTCCATCATCGCCTCGGTCTCGCGGTACGGGGATGCGACCGACCCCGAGTCGAGGTGGTCGCGGCCGATGACGATCGGCGCCGACACCTCGCCGGTCCGGACCATCTCGTTGAAGCGAAGGCCGAGCCGGTGCCGCTCGCCGTACCCCAGCCAGCAGATCCGCGACGGGAGTCCTTGGAACGCCACGCGCTCACCGGCCAGCCGGATCCAGCGCGCGAGCGACTCGTCCCCCGGGAACTCCTCCAGCACTGCACGGTCGGTCGCGGCGATGTCGCGCGGATCGCCCGACAGCGCGACCCAGCGGAACGGCCCGCGCCCCTCGCAGAACTGGGGCCTGATGTACGCCGGGAGGAATCCGGGGTAGTCGAACGCGCGGTCGAACCCGCCCAGCTGGGCCTCGCGGCGCAGCGAGTTGCCGTAGTCGAACACCTCGGCACCCGCGTCCATGAACCCCACCATCGCCGCGCAATGGGCCGCCATCGCGGCACGCGAGCGCCGGACGTACTCCTGCGGATTCGAGGCGAGGAGGCTGCGCGCCGCGTCGTCGCTGAGGTCGTTCGGCACGTACGAGAGGGGGTCGTGGGCGCTCGTCTGGTCCGTCACGATGTCGGCCTCGAAGCCCATCGCCAGCAGCTTCGGCAGGAGGTCCGCCGCGTTGCCGACGAGCCCCACCGACAGTCCGCGCCGCTCGCGCTTCGCCTCGTGGCAGCGCCGCACCGCGTCGTCGAGCGACTCGGCGACGACGTCGAGGTATCGGGTCTCCACGCGGCGCTGGACGCGCCACGGGTCGACGTCGATGCACAGCGCGACGCCGTCGTTCATCGTCACGGCCAGTGGCTGGGCACCGCCCATCCCGCCGAGACCCGCGGTGATGGTGATCGTGCCGGCGAGGGTGCCGCCGTAGCGCCGGCGCGCGATCTCGGCGAAGCACTCGTAGGTGCCCTGCAGGATGCCCTGCGTGCCGATGTAGATCCAGGATCCTGCGGTCATCTGCCCGTACATGGTGAGGCCCATGTCCTCGAGACGGCGGAACTCGTCCCAGTTCGCCCACTCCCCCACGAGGTTGCTGTTGGCGATCAGCACGCGCGGCGCCCACTCGTGCGTCGTGAACACCCCCACCGGCTTGCCCGACTGCACGAGCATCGTCTCGTCGGGCTTCATCCGGCGCATCGTCGCGAGCATCGCGTCGAGGGCCTCCCAGCTGCGGGCGGCCCTGCCCGTCCCGCCGTAGACCACGAGGTCGTCGGGGCGCTCGGCCACGTCGGGATCGAGGTTGTTCTGGAGCATCCGGTACGGGGCCTCGATCTGCCAATTCGCACAGGAGAGGGAGGATCCGGTCGGTGCAGTGATTCGGCGCGGCATACCTACATTCTCGCCGATTGGCGCCGGACGCGCCAAGACACGCACGTCGCTACTGTCTCGTCCCGTGCGGCGCCCGTCTCTCGTTGCGCTCGCCGCGGTGGCGCTGATCGTGGTGGTGCAGTCGGGATGCACCGCCCCTGCCTCATCCTCCGGGGATCCGGCGCCGGCGGGTCGCGCGGAGCCCGCGCAGTCGACCGGCGTCCCTGACACCTCCACCACCTCCCCACCGGGCACCACGACCACGATCGACCCACGCGACGCGCTGCCGTCCGACGAGCGGCGCCTGTCGCTCGCCATGCGGATCGCCGACGACGGCCTGCAACCGAAGAGCGTCGTGCACTCCGGCACCGGCCTGTTCTTCGCCCAGAACATGATGTACCGGCACTCGATCGCCGTGTACGACCGCGGCGGTGCGCTCGTCACCACCATCGACGACCGGGTCGACCTCGGTGCGTTCGGCGTCGCCGAGGCCGAACGCGCGCCGGTCGTGCGCGGCGCACCGGTCGAGGCGGCGTTCTCCCCTGACGGCGCCACCGCCTGGGTGTCCAACTACAAGATGTACGGCGACGGCTGGCGGCCCGTCGCGGACGACTCGTGCCAGGGAAGGAACTGGGACCCCGGCTACGTCTACCGCATCGACGTGGCGTCGTTCGAGGTCACGGATGCGATCAAGGTCGGCGCCGTGCCGAAGTTCCTCGCCGCGACGCCCGACGGCCGCCTGCTGCTCGTCTCGAACTTCTGCTCGCAGGACCTCTCGGTGGTCGACGCGGCGACCGGCAACGAGATCCGGCGCATCCTCGTCGGGTTGCACCCGCGCGGGATCGCGGTCACCTCCGACTCCTCCGCGGCCTTCATCGCCGTCATGGGGACGGCCACCGTCGTGCGCATCGACCTCGCGACGTGGGAGACCACGGACATCCCCGCCGGACCGACCCCGCGCCACCTCGTGCTCTCCCCCGACGACCGCGTGCTCTACGTCACCAACAACCGGGCGGGCACGGTGCGTGCGCTCGACCCCTCGTCCGGCGAGGAACTGGCGGTGGTTCGCACGGGGCAGCAGCCCCGCAGCATGGCGATCAGCGACGACGGCAGGTCGCTCTGGGTGGTCAACTACGCCGACGACACCATGTCGAAGGTCGCCACCGCCACGATGACGGTCGTGCAGGTGATCGCGACGGGTCGGCGCCCCGTCGGCGTGACCTACGACCCA
>JBIIHV010000169.1:0-4408 GCA_044235415.1 Ilumatobacteraceae bacterium
GAGCGCTTCAGCAGCGGCGGCATCCTCATCCCGGCGACGGCACAGGTCGCGAAGCGGCTGGTGTGGGCCGAGGTGGTGGCGTTGGGGCAGAACGTGCGCGCCGCCGAGGTGGGCGACAAGGTGCTCTTCAGCCCCGACGACCGCTACGAGGTCGAGGTCGGCGGCAACGACTACATCATGCTGCGCGAGCGCGACATCCACGCCGTGGCGGCGTCGCGCATCGAGGCCAGCACCGGGCTCTACCTCTAGGCCGGCCGTGCGCATCCGCCCGTCGAGGGACGAGTTCCGCACCCTCGCCGGGGGGTCGACCGTCGTCCCCGTCTGGGCCGAGCTGCTCGCCGACGTCGACACGCCGGTCGGGACGTTCACCAAGGTGGTGGGGGACGACCCCGGCTTCCTGCTCGAGTCCGTCGAGCACGGCGAGCGGTGGAGCCGCTACTCCTTCGTCGGGTGCGAGCCGACTGCGGTGCTCACGCTGCGCGACGGACGCGTGACGGTGGACGGCGCCCTCGCCTGCACCATCGACCCCGCCGCCGGCATCCTCCCTGCGGTGGAGCGCGTGCTCGCCACCTACCGTGCGCCGCTGCTGGCCGAGCTCCCGCCGTTGCAGGGCGGACTGGTCGGCTACCTCGGCTACGACGTGGTGCGCGAGGTCGAGCACCTCCCCTCGCCACCGCCGGATCACCGCGGCCTTCCCGATGCGGTGCTCACGATGATCGGCTCGCTCGTCGCATTCGACCACTGGAAGCAGCGGATGTACGTCGTCGAGAGCGTGCCGCTCGCCGGGCTCGACCCGTCCGCGCACGACGAGGCATACGACGCGGCGGTCCGGCGCATCGAGGCCCGGGTCGCCCGCCTGTCGTCGCCGACGGCGACCGCCGCGATCGAGCCGCCCGATCCCGGCGATCCGCTGCCGCAGGTGACGGCCGCATCGACGTCGGAGGGGTACCGCCGCGCCGTCGAGGTGGCCAAGCAGCACGTCCGCGCGGGCGACATCTTCCAGGTCGTGCTCTCGCAGCGCTTCGACCTCGATCTCGGAGCCGACCCCTTCGACGTCTACCGCGTGCTGCGCCAGGTGAACCCGAGCCCGTACATGTACTTCCTGCGCCACCCCGGCGCCACGATCGTGGGGTCGTCGCCCGAGCCGATGGTGCAGCTGCTCGGCGGCCGCGTGATCAGCAGGCCCATCGCCGGGACGCGCCGCCGCGGCCGCGACGACGAGCACGACCGCCGCATGGCCGCGGAGCTGCGCGAGAACCCGAAGGAGGTTGCCGAGCACGTGATGCTCGTCGACCTCGCCCGCAACGACGTCGGACGCGTGGCCCGCTTCGGCACGGTGACGGTCGACGAGATGATGCGCCTCGAGCGCTACAGCCACGTCATGCACCTCACGTCGCAGGTGTCGGGCGAGCTGCGCGAGGGGCTCGGCCCGATCGACGTGCTCCGCGCCACGCTGCCGGCCGGCACGGTCAGCGGTGCGCCGAAGGTGCGGGCCATGGAGATCATCGACGCGCTCGAGCCGTCGCGCCGCGGCCCGTACGCCGGCGTGGTCGGCTACCTCGACTTCAGCGGCAACCTCGACACCGCGATCGCCATCCGGACGATGTTCGTCGGACCGAACGGCGCGTCGCTCCAGGCCGGCGCGGGCATCGTGGCCGACAGCGACCCGGCCGACGAGGACCTCGAGTGCCACAACAAGGCCGCGGCGCTGCTGGCGGCGATCCCTGCCGCCCGGCGCATGACGGCGGCGCGGAGGACGGGGTCCGCGTGAGCGGCGCCTTCTGGTGCGCGGTCGTCCGTGACACCGTCGAGGTGGCCGGACGGGACGCGGCGGCGTTCCTGCACTCGCAGCTCGCACAGGACGTCGCCTCGATGCGCGACGGGGAGGCGCGACCGTCGCTGCTGCTCGACCCATCCGGCCGCGCGGTGTCGGTCGTGCGGGTGGTGCGCGACGGTGCGGAACGGTTCGTGCTCGATACCGAGGTCGGCTCCGGCGCACCGACCGCCGAGCGCCTCGCCAGGTTCAAGATCCGCATCGCGGCCGACCTGCGGGTCGGGTCGTCGGAGTTCGTCGCGGTGCGCCGCGCGACCGGCGTGGTGGCGCCCGGTGCGTTGCCGGCGTGGTGGTGCGACGGCAGTGCGGTCGACCTGCGCGGTGTCGAGCCGCCGCCGGGCATTCCGCGGGGCACGCACGCGATGCTCGAGCACGAGCGCATCGTGTCGGCGTGGCCGTTGTTCGGCACCGACGTCGAGCCCGGCGCGATCCCAGCCGAGACGGGCCTCGTGCCGCACGCGGTGTCGTTCACGAAGGGCTGCTACCCGGGCCAGGAACTCGTCGAGCGGATGGACTCGCGCGGCGCCGGCGCGCCCAACCGGGTCGTCGCGGTGCGGTGCGAGGTTCCGCCGTCGCCGGGCGACGACGTGGTCGTCGACGGTGCGGTGCGCGGCCGGTGGACGTCGGTCTCGGTGCTCGGTGGCGAGTGCGTCGCCTTCGCGCGCGTTGCGCGCGGCACCGAGCTCGACGGTGCGATCGTCACTCCCTTGCGCGACTGACGACGCTCCAGGACCCCGTATGGAGGTCGCGTCCTAGGATGGCGTGATGCCCCTCATCTATTCCTTCGACCATGCGCACCGCAAGCCGCCAAAGGACATGAAGGACCTGCTCGGCGGCAAGGGTGCGAACCTTGCCGAGATGACGTCGGTCCTCGAGTTGCCCGTCCCGCACGGGTTCACCGTGACGACGGACGCGTGCCGCGAGTACATGCGCGGAGGGTGGCCCGACGGTCTCGACCACGAACTCGCCGTGCACGTGGCCTCGCTCGAGCAGAAGATGGGTGCGAGGCTCGGCGACCCGAACGTCCCGTTGCTCGTGTCGGTGCGATCGGGTGCAAAGTTCTCGATGCCGGGCATGATGGACACGGTCCTCAACCTCGGCCTCAACGACCGGAGCGTCGAGGGACTCGCCCGGTCGACGGGCGACGAGCGCTTCGCCTACGACAGCTACCGGCGCTTCATCGCAATGTACGGCCGGATCGTGCTCGGGATCGACGGCGAGGCGTTCGAGCACCAGTTCCAGGAGGTCCGCCGGCGCTCCGGAGCGGCTGGGGACGGGGTGGTACCCGCCACGGCGCTCCGGGTGCTCTGCGGGGACCTGCTCCAGGTGGTCCGGGACCGCACGGGGCGCGAGTTCCCGCAGGACCCGGTCAAGCAGCTCCGCGGCGCCGTCGAGGCGGTCTTCCGGTCGTGGAACGGCGCGCGGGCCATCGCCTACCGGGTACGGGAGAAGATCAGCCACGACCTCGGCACCGCGGTGAACGTGCAGGCGATGGTCTTCGGCAACCGCGACGACAACTCGGGCACGGGGGTGGGGTTCACCCGCAACGCGGCCACCGGCGAGAACGTCCCGTACGGCGACTTCCTGGTCAACGCGCAGGGCGAGGACGTCGTCGCCGGCATCCGCAACACCGAGGACCTCGAGCACATGAAGGCGCGCTTCCCGGCGATCCACGCCGAGCTGCTCGGCATCTTCGCCCGCCTCGAGCGCCACTACCGCGACATGTGCGACACCGAGTTCACCATCGACCAGGGCAAGCTGTGGATGCTGCAGACGCGGGTGGGGAAGCGCACCGGCGCGGCCGCACTGCGGATGGCGGTTGAGATGACCGAGCCGACCGGCACGGGCAAGCAGTCGTGGAAGATCTCCAAGCGCGAGGCGTTGCTGCGCATCACCGCCGACCATCTCGACCAGGTGCTCCACCCGCAGTTCGCCTCGTCCGGCGAGCCCCTCGCTCGCGGCCTCGGTGCGTCGCCCGGCGCGGCGGTGGGCCGTGTCTACTTCTCGGCCGACGACGTGGTCGCTGCGGCGACCCGCGGCGAGGACGCGATCCTCGTGCGCAGCGAGACGAGCCCCGACGACGTCCACGGCATGATGGCGTCGAAGGGCGTCCTCACGTCGCGCGGGGGGCTCGTGAGCCACGCAGCCGTGGTGGCGCGGGGGTGGGGGAAGCCCGCAGTCGTCGGCGCCGACGCCGTGCGCATCGACGGCCGCCAGTTCTCGGTGAACGGCACCGTGGTGCGGGAGGGTGACGTGATCTCGCTCGACGGCACCACCGGCGACGTACTCCTCGGTGCGATGCCGCTGGTCAGTGCAGACCCGCCGGAGGCGTACCACACGATCCTGAGGTGGGCCGACAAGATCCGGCGCGGGACGATGTCTGTTCGCGCCAACGCCGACACCGCCGAGGACGCACGCAAGGCGCGCGAGCTCGGCGCCGAGGGCATCGGGCTCTGCCGGACCGAGCACATGTTCCTGGCACCCGACCGCCTGCCCGTCGTGCGCCGGATGATCCTCGCATCGGGACCGGACGAGGAGCAAGCGGCGCTCGACGAGTTGCGCGCGGTGCAGACC
>JBIIHV010000015.1:0-13808 GCA_044235415.1 Ilumatobacteraceae bacterium
GTAGTACGTCCCGTTGTCCATCTCCATCGCCGGATACATGCCGTCTCGGTAGAAGTCGAGGTGGCCCGACGTCTCGAACAGGCGTCCGTTCGCGAGGTGGGGCGTGTAGACGAACTGGTAGCCGCCGTCGAGGTGGCGTCCGCGGCTGTAGTCCTCCATCAGCTTCCTGACGATCGCCCCCTTCGGGTGCCACACCGCGAGCCCGCCGCCGAGCTCGGCGGGGAACGAGAGCAGGTCCATCTCGGTGGCGAGACGCCGGTGGTCGCGCTTCTCGGCCTCCTCGAGGCGGTGGAGGTGCGCGTCGAGCGCCTTCTTCGACTCCCACGCAGTGCCGTAGATGCGCTGCAGCATCGGGCCGCGCTCGTTGCCCCGCCAGTACGCGCCGGCGACCTTCATCAGCGCAAAGTGGCCGAGCCTCCCGGTCCCGGGCACGTGCGGCCCCCTGCAGAGGTCGACGAAGGCGTCCGAGTTGCGGTACACGCTCACCGCACCGCCACCGGACACCTCGCCGGCGTCACTGCCGTCGGCCGCTCCCGAGGTGACCCGCTCGATGATCTCGCACTTGTACGGCTGGTCCGCGAACATCCTGAGCGCCTCGGCGACACCCACCTCGGCGCGCACGAACCGCTGGTCGGCGGCGACGATGGCTCGCATCTCGCCCGCGACGGCCTCGAGGTCGGTCTCGGTGAACGTCCGTCCGTCGGGGAGCTCGAAGTCGTAGTAGAAGCCGTCCTCGATCGCGGGGCCGATCGTGAACTTCGCGCCGGGGAAGAGACGGAGCACCGCCTGCGCCATGACGTGCGCGGTCGAGTGCCGAAGCACGTGGCGTCCCTCGTCGCTGTCGGAGGTGACGATCCGCACCGACTGGCCGTCCCCCAACGGCGCGGTCAGGTCCTGCAGCACCCCGTCCACCTCCGCGGCGACGGCGGCTGCGGCGAGACGGGATCCGATTGCGGCGGCGAGGTCGAGCGTCGACGAGCCCTGCGGCAGCGACCGGGACGAACCGTCGGGAAGCGAGACGGTGATGGACCCTGTCACGCGCCCGAGTCTACGGACGTGCGGCAACCGGTCCGGAGTCGACCACCGGAACGGACTGCGGTGCGGAGGGACCGCCGGCATAGACGTTGCGATACGGCTGTCCCGTCATCGTCATGATCTCGAACATGACCTCGTCCGTCACCGCGCGCAGTTCCATGCCGTCGAGCTGCGCACCGCCACCGTCGCCGGTACGCGCCCCGCGTCCGGGGTGGACGGGCGCGCCGATCGTGACGCGGATCACCCCCGACACGCGCGGCGCGCGGGCACCGGGCGGCTGGATCTCCCGCGTGCCGACGATGCCGACCGGCAGGATCGGGCAGCCCACCCGGGCCGCGAGACGCGCGGCTCCCGTCTTCCCGCGGTAGAGCATTCCGTCGCGGCTGCGCGTGCCCTCTGGGAAGATGCCGAACAGCCCGCCGTTGCGGAGGACCCGCTCCGCCGCTGCGAGCGCCGCCTCCGACCGCTCGCCTCCTCCTCGGTCGATCGGGATCATCCCCATCGCAGGGAAGAGCCGGCGCGTCTTCCATGAGTCCATGTACTCGCTCTTGCCGACGAACGTGATCGGACGGGGCATCAGGAGCATCAGCACCGCGGAGTCGAGGAACGACACGTGGTTCGCACACACGACGGCGGGTCCGTCGACCGGCACCCGCTCGAGCCCCGACACCTCGATCCGCCACGCGCGCCGGGCCAACGGCCAGAGCAGCGCGCGCACGCGCCTCTGCAGATCGGTCGCACCCCGGTAGACGCGCTCGTTCACAACGCCACGCCGAGGAGCGCCGCCGCGGAGCGGACGGAGCGCCCCGAGCTCGCGGCAGCGTCGATCGTCCGAACCGCCGACGGGGTGTCGAGGTCCTCGTCAAGGGCGCGCCGCACGTCGTCGAGCACCCCCGGGTCCCCGATCCCGGACGGGGCGCCGCGCCACCGCGCGAGGCGTGCCTCGGCCTCCGTCGGCAGATCCGCGTGCCACTCCCACTCCGTCCGGTAGTGGTGCGCGACGAGCAGCAGCCGGACCGCCATGGGATCGTGCCGTCCGCGAAGGGCGTCGACGAACACCAGGTTGCCGCGACTCTTCGACATCTTGTGGCCATCCATCCCGACCATCGCGACGTGCATCCAGTGGCGGACGAACGGCGCACCGGTCGCGGCCTCAGACTGTGCGCGCTCGCACTCGTGGTGCGGGAAGATCAGGTCCGACCCGCCCCCGTGGAGGTCGATCGTGGGACCCAGTTCGCGCAGTGCGAGCGCGGAGCACTCGATGTGCCAGCCCGGGCGCCCGGGACCCCACATCGTGTCCCATGACGGCTCGTCGCTCGCAGAGGGGTGCCACAGCACGAAGTCGAGCGGGTGCCGCTTGTTCGGGTCCTCGACGTTGCCGCCCCGCTCCTTCGCGAGCGCGACCATGGTCGCCTCGTCGTACCGGGACACCTCGCCGAACCGCGGGAACCTCGACACGTCGAAGTAGACCGAACCGCCCGAGACGTAGGCGAAACCCCGGTCGATCACCATGCCGATGAATCCCTTGATGTCGGGGATCGCCGACGACGCGCGCGGCGTGCTGAACACGGGCAGCGCCCCGAGCGCACGCATGTCCTCCTCGAAGCGGCGCTCCTCGCCGGCCGCGAGGTCGAGCCAGTGCACGCCCATCCGGCGCGCGCGCTCGAACAGCGGGTCGTCGACGTCGGTCACGTTGCGAACGCACCGGACCTCGTGGCCGAGGTCGACGAGCCGCCGCTGCAGGACGTCGAACGACACGAACGTGAACGCATGCCCGAGGTGGGTGGCGTCGTAGGGGGTGATCCCGCACGTGTACATCAGCACCGTGGGCGGCGGTTCGAAGGCGACCACCTCGCGTCGTGCGGTGTCGTAGAGGCGCATCTGGATCAGTGGCGGATCGCGGTGTCCCGACCCGTGACCGGATCGACCTCGGGGATGCCGGTCAGGCGCGGCGCCACCCTCGTCTTGTAGCGGACGTTGAGCTGCAGGAGCACCGCGGTGAACGCCTCGAGCGCGAGCGCATTGGAGAGGCCGCCGGTGTTCAGCGGACGGCAGCCGGGGATCTTCGACACGACGTCGCACACCGCCTCCGTCGCCTCGGGATCGTCCGAGCAGACGAGGACGTCGCTGTCCACGTGGTGGTCGAGGTTGCCGAGCTCCTTCGCGGGGATGTGCTGCATCGCCGCGACCACCCGGCTCGCGGGAATCGCGGCCTGCACGTGCGCCGCAATGCTCCCCCGCGGCGGCACGAGGGGCTGGAACTCGTTGCCGACGCGCACCAGCGCATTGGCCATGGTGACGACGATCTTGCCTGCGAGCGCCTCCGCGTGCTCCGCGGCGAGCGTCGCCGCCGAATCCCACGGCGTCGCCAGCACCACGAGGTCGCACGCCGCCGCATCGGCATTCGTTCCCGCCACCACGCCGACCGACCTGCCGGGCCACGCCGCCACGAGCCGGTCCACCACCTCCCGCGAGCGCTCCACCGAGCGCGACCCGATGACGGCGACGTAGCCGGCCGCGTCGAGCCGCAGCGCGAGCCCGCTCCCCGCCGGGCCCGTACCGCCCATGATGCCGATGCGCACCACGCGAGCCTTACACATTCGCACTCCGGCGGATACGGTCAGCGGCATGGGAATTCTCCAGGGGAAGCGCATCGTCGTCACGGGGGTCCTCACGGACCAGTCGCTCGCGTTCGGCGTCGCCCGCCTCGCCCAGCAGGAGGGTGCCTCGCTGCTGCTCACGGGTGCAGGGCGGGGCCTGTCCATCACCGAGCGCACCGCCCGCAAGCTCGACGTCCCGGTCGAGGTGGCCGAGTTCGACGTCACGGTGCAGGAGCACGTGGAGTCGGCGCGCGAGGCCGCCCGTCGGGTGCTCGGCGGGGTGGATGGCGTGCTCCACTCGATCGGCTTCGCGCCGGCATCCTGCCTCGGTGACGACCTGCTGGCCGCCACGTGGCAGGACGTGGCCGTCGCCATGGAGGTCTCCGCCTACTCGCTCAAGGTGCTGACCGACGCGTTCCTGCCGCTCATGCAGCCGGGAGGGTCGTTCGTCGGACTCGACTTCGACAACACCGTGGCATGGCCCGCGTACAACTGGATGGGCGTCGCCAAGGCGGCGCTGGAGGCCACCAGCCGGTACCTCGCCAAGGAGCTCGGTCCGCGCGGCATCCGCGTCAACCTCGTCGCGGCCGGTCCGCTCAAGACGATGGCCGCAAAGTCGATCCCGGGGTTCGCCGCCTTCGAGGACGTCTGGTCCGAGCGCGCGCCCCTGGGATGGGACGTGATGGACGGCGGGCCGGTCGCCCGCGCATGCGTCGCACTCATGTCCGACTGGTTTCCCGCGACCACGGGCGAGGTCGTCCACGTCGACGGCGGATTCCACGCCGTCGGAACCTGACGGTGCTCCGGCGCCTCGCCGCGGCGGCGGCAGCGG
The DNA here is from genome assembly GCA_044235415.1 of Ilumatobacteraceae bacterium. GTDB lineage: Bacteria > Actinomycetota > Acidimicrobiia > Acidimicrobiales > Ilumatobacteraceae > UBA3006. The sequence goes on from JBIIHV010000015.1 coordinate 4,468, forward strand.
CATCGCTGCTTGGCGCCCTTTCCCTCGCGCCACCCGCAGCGGCATCGAGCGACCCGCTCCTCCCCGAGCAGTGGGGCGCATGGGTCGTCAACGCACCGGCGGCGTGGGCAACCGCGACGGGAACCGGCGTGGTCATCGCCGTGGTCGACAGCGGCAGCGGCCCGCACCCCGATCTCGACGCGAACCTCCTTCCCGGAACGGACCTCCGCACCGGTTCGGGGGGACCTGACGGCAGCGACATCGGCACGATCGGGCACGGCACGCACGTGGCAGGCACGATTGCCGCGATCGCAGGCAACGGAATCGGCATCGCCGGAGTCGCACCCGGGGCGAAGATCCTCCCGCTGCGGATCCTCGGCCCCGAAGGGGCCGGCACCACCCGCGACCTCGCCATCGCGATCACCGCCGCCGTCGCCGCCGGCGCACGAATCGTCAACCTGTCGCTCGGGTCGCTCAACGAAGACGCCCGCGTGACGTCGGCGATCGCCGACGCAACCGCGCGCAACGTCCTCGTCGTCGCGGCCGCGGGCAACGACGGCCCGTCCGGTTCGCCGAAGTGGCCCGCGTCCAGCGACCTGACGCTGGCCGTCACCGCGCTCGATCGCGACGGGAACCCCGCCGCGAGCGGACAGCGCGGCGCCTACATCGACATCGGCGCACCCGGCGTCGCGATCCTCTCCACCGTGCCGGGGGCGCTCCGCGGACGCGAGTACGAGGCGCAGAGCGGGTCGTCGATGGCCGCGGCGTTCGTCAGCGGCACGGCCGCCATCCTCGTCTCGATCAAGCCCGACCTGGCCGTCCAGGAGCTGCGCGAGATCCTGCTCGCGACCGCGCGCGACGTCGGCGCTCCGGGCCGAGACGATGCCACCGGCTTCGGCATGGTCGACGCGGCGGCGGCGGTCGCCGAACTCGTCCGCCGCTATCCGTCCGCAATGCAGCCCTCCGTCGACGGAGACGGTGTCGTCGGCGGCATCTTCTCCGTCCGCGCGGCCAACCCGTCGCCCGTGACGTGGCTCCGCTGCAGCGAACCCGGCGCCGCGTCGACCCGCATCCCTCGATCGTGCCGCACGATCCCCGACGCGACCGGTGCGACCTACGCGTCGCGACCGCGCGACGCGCAGCGCTTCCTCCGCGCAGTGGTCGACGGTCCGTCGGGCAGGTTCGTCACCGCCACCACCGGACGGCTCATGGCGGTGACGCTCGCGGCGCCCGAAGCCCCCAACGGCACGCTGCTCGCCGACCTCGTCGCCACTCCGTCGCTCGGGGCGCGCAGGTACACGGTGCTCGAAGGCGGGTGCACCGTGCAGGGAGGCGCCCTGGTGGCATCCGTCGCGCCGTCCACCTGCCGCATCCGGGTGCGCGTTGCGGCACGGGCGCCCTATCCCGCGCTCAACACGGTTCTCGTGGTCGGCGTGGCGGCACCGTGAGCAACCGTCTCGCGTCCGAGTCCAGCCCGTACCTCCGCCAGCACCGCAACAACCCCGTCGACTGGTACCCGTGGGGAGAGGACGCATTCGACGCGGCCCGCCGCCGCAACGTCCCGATCCTGCTGTCCGTCGGGTATTCGGCCTGCCACTGGTGCCACGTCATGGCCCACGAGTCGTTCGAGGACCCGGAGACCGCGCGGATCATGAACGCGCTCTTCGTCAACGTGAAGGTCGACCGCGAGGAGCGCCCCGACGTCGACGCGCTGTACATGGATGCGGTCCAGGCCCTCACGGGCCGCGGCGGCTGGCCGATGACCGTCTTCCTCGCCGGGGACGGCAGGCCGTTCTTCGGCGGGACGTACTATCCGCGTCCGGCGTTCCAGCAACTGCTCCGGGCCGTCGACGACGCCTGGAGGAACAGGCGCCAGGACATCGACTCGAACGCGGATGCGCTCGTCGAGATTCTCGGGCGCTCCGCGCGTGTCGAACCCGATCCGTCACGGGCGACGATCGACGCGTTCCATGGCGCGGTCCGCACGCTCCTCGGCAACGCCGACCGCGAGTGGGGTGGATTCGGGCGCGCGCCCAAGTTCCCGTCGACGATGAACCTCGGGGTCCTCCTCCGGGCGTGGCTCGACGGCCAGTCGCGCGACGTGCGCGGGGTCGTCACGACGACGCTCGACGCGATGGCGTCGGGGGGCATGTACGACCACGTCGGAGGCGGGTTCGCGCGGTACAGCGTCGACGAGCGGTGGCTCGTGCCCCACTTCGAGAAGATGCTCTACGACCAGGCGCTCCTCGCCCGCACCTACCTGCACGCCGCGTCCGCCATCGGCAACCCAGAGTGGCTGCAGGTCGCCGAGGAGACCATCGGCTACGTGCTGCGCGACCTCTCGGCGCCCGAGGGCGGCTTCTACTCGTCCGAGGACGCCGACTCGGCAGGCGACGACGGACACCACCATGAGGGACGCTTCTACGTCTTCACGCCGGACGAGGTGCGCACCGCCGTCCCCGGACCGGACGGCGAGGCGCTCATCGAGTGGTTCGGCATCGACGAGGGCGGCAACTTCGAGGGCCGCAGCATTCCGACGCGCATGGCCGCGCGCGGACGGTTCGCACGGCCGCCGCAGATCGAGGCTGCACGGGCGGCGCTGTTCGACGCACGGGCCTCGCGCCCGCGGCCGGGCCTCGACGACAAGGTGCTCGCAGAGTGGAACGGCATGATGCTCGCGACCCTCGCCGAGGCGGCATGGATCTGCGGACGGACGGACTGGCTGGAGCGCGCCGAGGCGAACGGCCGCTTCCTGCTCGCGCACCTCCGCGACCCCGACGGCACGTGGCGCCGCAGCTGGCAGCGCGACGCGGTGCCACGAGCCCGCCACCCCGCACTCGCCGCCGACCTGGCGCAGTTGACCGACGGATTCACCCGCCTCGCCGAGGCCACCGGCCGTGCGCAGTGGCTCGACGCCGCGACCCAGACCGCGGACGCGATGCTCGACGGCTGCTGGGACCCCGAGCGGGGCGGGCTCTTCACCGTGCCACGGGACGCGGAGCCGCTGGTCGCGAGGCAGAAGGACCTCGACGACAACGCGGTCCCGTCGGCGAACTCGGCTGCCGCGATCGCGCTGCTCCGTCTGGGCGCCCTCACTGGCACGGGCAGGTACCTCGAGCGGGCCGACGACATCCTTGCGCTCCTCGCCCCACTGATGGCCGCGGCACCCACCGCGGCGGGACACGCGCTCGCCGCGGTGCACCTCCGTCACGTGGGCACGACCGAGGTCGTCGTCGCCGGCGACCGACCCGACCTGCTCGCCGCGCTCCAACGACGCTGGCTCCCCACGGTCGTCGTCGCCCACGGCGAACGGACTGCGTCGCCATTGTGGACCGGTCGGGTCGACGGACGCGCCTACGTCTGCAGGAGCACCGAGTGCCTCGCCCCGTCGTCGACCCCCGACGAACTGCTCGCGTCGCTGCGCACGGCGCTCGGCGGCTAGACCCAACCTCCCCAGCGCAGGATCTCCGACGCTGCGCGGCGCGGTCGCCCCGCGCTGCGGCCCTTCCGATCCTCGCCGTCGGGCACGCCGATCGCCAGCGCCCCCACCACCACCAGTTCCCCGGGCACCCCGAACTCGCGCCGCACGGCGGGCTCGTCGGCGACCGCGAAGAAGAGCGTCCCCAACCCCGCATCCACGGCCGCGAGCATCGCCACCATTGACGCGAACGAGGCGTCGACCAGCCAGTACGGAACCGGCCAACGGTCTCGCCCCTCGCCGAGACCCGTGGCCCGCTTGTCGGGCTCGCGGTAGCGCCGAACGTACTCGTCCGGATCGGCGAGGATGAGGAGGACGACGGGCGCCCGCAGCAGCCCCGGCCACGCGAACGACCCTCTGCGATCCGGAGGCAGGCTGACCCGCCAGAAGTCGTCCAGTCGCGCACCATCGAGGGCCACTGCGTGCCAACCCTGGACCTTCCCCGCCGACGGAGCGCGCGACGACAGCTCGACGATCGCCTCGATCGCCTCGCGCCCGGGATGGTCGGTGCGGAAGGACCGCACCATGCGGCGCGACCTGACCAGTCGCGCGAACTGCACCGCTACTTCAGGCGCCCCAGCTTGGCCAGGGACTCCGCCATCGCCCAGCCGTGGACGATGAGCACACCGCCCTTGGTCCGCGGGACGCCCTTGAACTGGTCGGCGAGATCCTTGGGCGCCTGCTTGAGGGACTCGTGGTCGAGAAAGCCGCCGTGTCCGTTCGACTTGACGACGAACGACTGCTCGTCGTAGCTGGCGTCGACACCGAAGCGGCGCGCGAGCCGCTTCCCCCACGCGCGCTCCTCGCCGACCGCACGGTGGCCGGGGCGCGGAATGACCGACGTGAGCGACTTGAACGCCTCGAGGCCGTCGACCGACGCGAACCGCGAGCCCACCACGACGTCCTCGTCGGGAAACGCCATGAGTGCGCGGTGGTAGGCCTCGCCCATGAGGCCCTTGAGCACGGCGTCCCGTTTCGAGGTGCGCTTGACGCTGAGCATTCCGAGGAGCACGCACGGCGTGCCGCCGATTCGCTCCAGCGTCGAGAAGGAGAAGCCGTGGACCTTGCCCTCCAGCAACGCGACGGTGAAGAGGACCCAGTCCTCCTTGGCCTTGGTGATCGGCCCAAGAGCGAAGGCACCGCCCACCGCGGCCAGATCCTCGAGCTGGCCCTCGGTCAAGGATGATGCGTCGCGGGTCTCCACCTCGACGGACATGCCCCCTATTCTGCCAGCGGGGGCCGCGATTTGCGACGCCCGCGGCGGCTACGCGACGTAGGCGCCGTCGCCGAACATCGCGCGCAGCGGGCCCATCACCCGGTCGAGCTCGACGCTGAACTCGCCGCCGAGCCGGATCACCTTTCCCGCCCCGATGTGCAGGAACACCGGCGTCCCACCCGAGTTCGCGGTGAGCAACGCCTTCAGCGAGTCGATGACCGGGTCCGTCAGCGCGTGCGGCGGAATGTCGATGTGCAGCGCCTGGTGCTCGGGGCGGATCACAGGGAGCACCTCGAGGTCGATCACTGCGATGCCCGGTTCGCCCTCGTCCCGTTTGTCGATGCGGCCGCGCACCGCCACCACCGCGTCCTCCGCCAACGATGCGGCCACCTTCTCGAGCACCTTCGGGAAGACCGTCGCCGGGATGGTTCCCGTCAGGTCCTCCAGGTCGAAGGTCGCCATTGCGGCTCCCGCCTTCGTGTGCCGCTTGACCAGCGACGCGACGAGCCCCGACAGGCGCACCATGTCGCCGTCCTGCCGCTCCTTCGCGTCGTCCACGGTCGCGTCGCGGCGGGAGCGCAGGACGTGCTCCAACCCGTGCAGCGGATGACCCGACACGTACAGGCCGAGCATCGTCTTTTCCAGCCGCAGCCGCTCGTCCGGGCCGAACTCGACGTCGGGAACCGGTACGCGCTCCGAGTACCCGCTCTCGCCGCCGTCGCCGTCACCGAAGAGGCTCATCAGGCCGCGCTCGCGCTCCCGGCGGCGGGCGATCGCCCGGTCGATGACCGAGGCGTGCACCATGAGCAGACCCTTGCGCGGATGGCCGAGCTCGTCGAATGCACCCGCACTGATCATCGACTCGATCGCACGCTTGTTGAGCGCCTGCTCGGGGACCCGCTCGCAGAAGTCGTGGAAGGACTCGAACGGGCCGCCACGGTCGCGCTCCGCGAGGACCATCGACACCAGACCCTCCCCAACGTTCCTGATGGCGGACAGCCCGAAGGAGATCCTCCTGTCACCCTCCCCGCCCGCCGGCGCGAAGTCCGTGCCCGACACGTTGACGTCGGGCGGCATGACGGTGATGCCCGACGCACGGGCATCCGCGAGGTGGACCGCCGCCCGGTCGTAGTCACCCTTGACGCTGGTCAGCAGGCACGCGAGGTACTCGACCGGATGGTGGGCCTTCAGATATGCCGTCTGGTAGGCGATCAACCCGTAGCCGTACGCGTGGCTCTTCGCAAATGCATAGTCGGCGAACTGCTCGATCGTCGAGAACAGCTGTTCACCGAGCGCACGGCCGTAGCCGTGCCGCTCGCAACCGTCGATGAACGCGGCGGCCTGCTGCTTCATCAGCGCCTTGTCCTTCTTGCCGCAGGCCTTGCGCAGGTTGTCGGCCTCGGCCATCGAGTAGCCGGCGAACCGCTGCGCAACCCGCATCAGGCTCTCCTGGTACACGATCAGTCCGTAGGTGTCGTTCAGCACCTCCTCCGCGTCGGCGTGGAAGTACGACACCGGCTTGCGGCGGTTCTTGAACGCCGCGTAGTCGTGGTGCATGTTGGCGCTCATCGGCCCCGGCCTGTAGAGCGCCACGCACACGCAGACATCCTCGAACCGCTCCGGCTGGAGCGAGCGCAGCAGCGAGCGCATGCCCCCCGACTCCATCTGGAAGACCCCGATCGTGTCGCCGTTGGCGAGGAGCCGGTAGGTCGCCTCGTCATCGAGGGGTATCCGGTCGATGTCGAAGTCAGGGTGCCCCCGCCCGCGGATCATCGTCGTCGCATCGGTCATCACGTCCAGGTTGCGCAGACCGAGGATGTCCATCTTCAGCAGTCCGAGGCTCTCGACGCCGTGCATTTCGAACTGCGTCACCACCGGCGCGTCCTCGGGTGCCATTCCGGGTTCTGGCTTGCGCTGCACGGGGAGGTACGCCGTCAACGGCTCCTTGGTGATCACCACCGCCGCCGCATGGATGCCCGCGGAGCGCTTGAGCCCCTCGATGCCGCGGGCGACGTCCACGACCTCGCGCGCGACCTCGTCGGTGTCGTAGAGCGCGCGCAGATCGGCCGCGGCCTGGTAGCCGGACAGATGGGAGTCGTCGCGCTCGAAGCAGTAGCGCAGCGGCACGTCGCGACCCATCACCACGGGCGGCATGAGCTTGGCGATCTTGTCCCCCACCGCGTACGGATGGCCGAGCACCCGTGCCGCGTCGCGGACCGCATTGCGCGCCTTGATCGTGCCGAACGTGATGATCTGCGCCACGTGGTCGCGGCCGTAGCGGTCGGTTGCGTAGCGGATCATCTGGTCGCGGTAGCGGGAATCGAAGTCCATGTCGATGTCCGGCATCGAGATGCGGCTGGGGTTCAGGAAGCGCTCGAAGATCAACCCGTAACGGACCGGATCGAGGTCGGTGATCCCGAGGCAGTACGCGACGGCACAGCCCGCAGCCGAGCCGCGGCCCGGACCGACCCGGATGCCGGATTCGCGCGCGTACCGGATCAGGTCCCACACGATCAGGAAGTACGAACTGAAGCCCATGTCGGCGATGACCTTCAGTTCGTAGGCGAGGCGCTCGACGACCTCGGGCGCGGGGGCGTCCCCCCACCGCCTCCGCGCACCCTCGCGGGTCAGGTGCTCCAGGTACTGGCGGTCGTCGGCGAACCCGTCCGGAATCGGGAAGTCGGGCAGCACCGGCTTGCCGAATTCGATCTCGACACCGGCCCGCTCGGCGATCAGCAGCGTGTTGTCGCACGCGGCCGGGACCTCCCGGAAGAGCCACCGCATCTCGGCCGCGGTCTTCAAGTAGTGCTGGTCCCCCTCGAAGCGGAAGCGGTCGGGATCCGCGATGCGCGAGCCCGTCTGCACGCACAACAGCGCGTCGTGTGCGACGTGGTCGCCCGGTGCCGTGTAGTGGGTGTCGTTCGTCGCGAGTAGGGGTGCGCCGAGCCTCGAGGCGAGATCGATCAGCATCGGATTCGTGCGGCGCTGCTCGGCGATGCCGTGGTCCTGCAGCTCGACGAAGAAGTTCCCGCGGCCGAAGATGTCCTGCAGCCGGGACGCGGCCTGCCACGCCCCCGCCTCGTCGCCGCGGGACAGTCGCTGCAGGACATGGCCCCCGAGGCACCCGCTCGTCGCGATGAGTCCCTCGCTGTGCCGCGCAAGCAGCTCCCAGTCCATCCGCGGCTGGTAGTAGAAGCCCTCGAGGAACGCGAGGCTCGAGAGCTTGATCAGGTTGCGGTAGCCGGCGGAGCTCTCCGCGAGGAGCGTCAAGTGGTAATAGAGCTTGCCGCCCGAGTCGGTCTCGCCGCCGGTGTCGTCCACCCGTCCACGGCGGCTCGGACGCTCGGTCCTGCTCTCATGGGCCATGTAGGCCTCGGTTCCGATGACGGGCTTGATGCCGTTGCGGTGGCACTCGCGGTAGAAGTCGAGCACCCCGTACATGTTCCCGTGGTCGGTGATGCCGAGCGCGGGTTGTCCATCGCGCACGGCCGCCTGCACCAACTCGTCGAGCCGGGAGGCCCCGTCCAACATGGAGAACTCCGTGTGGACGTGCAGGTGGGAGAACGAATCGCCCACGGGGGCCACTCCTTTCGAGGTTGCGCGGAAGGTAGCAGAGGGCTGTCTCCGCGGGGCGGAGTCCGCCGGATCCGCTACAGGTACGTGCCCGGCCGGTCGCCCGCGCCGGGCGGCGAGTTCGTCGGGAGCTGGCGCATCTGCTCGAGCTGCTGTCGCGCGGCGATCTGCTGGGCGAACAGCGTCGCCTGGATGCCGTGGAACAGCCCCTCCAGCCAACCGACCAACTGTGCCTTCGCGACGCGGATCTCCGCCTCCGTGGGTACCTCGCCGTCCCGGAACGGCAGCGTCAGCGAGCGGAGCTCGGTCACCAGGTCCGGCGACAGCGCCTCCGCGAGCTCGAGGATCGAGCGCTCGTAGATCTCCGCGAGCCGCTCGCGGCTCGGGGAGTCCAGCGTGCTCGCGTGCACCTCGTCGAGGAGTTGCTTGATCATCGATCCGATCCGCATGACCTTTGCGGGCTCCGTCACGGTCTCCTGCGGCACCCCTCCATCGGCCGGCAGCACCTCCGCACCCGAGATCGTCTCCGGTTGCAGCAGCTCCGACCCGTCACCCGACACGGGTCGAGTTTCCCACGCTCACGGGGCGAACGCCAACAGCGGAACGTCCATCTCTTCGGCCGTCATGGATCCGTGGCGGCACTCGAGCAGCACGTCCCCCCGCTCATCCGGGTCGTCGAAGCTGACGTCCTCGAAGGGGACCACGGCGACGTCGCCGAGGCGACGTCGCGCGGCGTCCGAGACGCGCGGACCGAACCAGCCCCTCGCGCAGGCGTCGTCGCGCTCGACCACCCACGCCACGTCCCCGTGCGCGGCGCGCGCCGCAACCGCCAGGTCCGCTGCCGCCCCCGGACGCGCGTGGAGCCACCGGAACCGGCCCTCCCCGCTCATCCGTGCCGTCGCGCGCAGGACCTCGGGATCGAGCGGCCGGGTCCGCTCGCCGACGTGGACCTGGCCGTGGTCTGCCGACACGAGGAGCGCACACTCCGGCGGCAGGACCGACAGCACGTCGGCCACCAGCCGGTCGGCGGCGCGCAGTTCGGCCTCGTAGAACTCCCCGAACCCGCGCTCGTGGGCGACCTTGTCGACCCCGTCG
>JBIIHV010000170.1:0-4347 GCA_044235415.1 Ilumatobacteraceae bacterium
CGGGGGGGGGGGCCGCGATTCCGTGCGGTTTTGGTCCCCATGTGACTCCAAGTGACCTCCGTCTCCGGCTCCGTGGCGACGCCGATCGCTACCGTCCGCATGGATGGGTCCACCGGTCGCTCCGCCGGACGGTCGACGGCGCGGGGGTTCGACGTGGGTGGTCGTTGCGGTGGTGGTCGTCGCGATCCTCGTGAACGTCTGGATCGCGCGCACGGTGCGCGCGGACGGGCCGACGGAGGTGGACTACACGTCGTTCGTCGAGCAGGCGCGGTCCGGCAACGTCGAGTCGGTGCGCATCGACGGCCGCACGTTCGAGGCCGACCTCAGGCGCGACGTCGTGCTGCCCGACGGCGCGACCGAGCCGACCCGCACCATCGAGGCAATGCGACCCGAGTTCGTCGACGACGACCTCCTCGACGCGCTCGTGGGCGACGGCGTGCCGGTCACCGACGCGGGCGACGACGACGGTGGTGGATGGCTCTTCACCGTGCTCGTCACCTTCGGGCCCGCCGTGCTCATCGTGCTCGGCACGCTCTGGCTGCTCCGGCGCGCGGGTGGCGGCGCGGCCGGATTCGCGGGCTTCGGCCGCTCGCGCGCGACCCGCTACGAGCGTCCCGGGCAGCGCGTGACGTTCGCCGATGTTGCCGGTGTCGACGAGGCGAAGGAGGAGCTCCGCGAGATCGTCGACGTTCTGCGCGAGCCCGAGCGCTACCGCTCGGTGGGCGCGCGGGCGCCGCGCGGCGTGCTGCTGCTCGGTCCGCCCGGGACGGGCAAGACCCTCCTGGCGCGCGCGGTGGCGGGGGAGGCCGACGTGCCGTTCTTCAGCCAGTCGGCGTCGGAGTTCATCGAGATGATCGTCGGCGTCGGTGCCAGCCGGGTGCGCGACCTGTTCGACCGTGCGAAGGCCGAGGCGCCGTCCATCGTGTTCATCGACGAGCTCGACGCGATCGGCCGTACCCGCGGCGGGTTCGCGGGGCTCGGCGGGGTGGACGAGCGCGAGCAGACGCTGAACCAGATCCTCACCGAAATGGACGGGTTCGACCCGAACCAGGGCGTCATCGTGCTGGCCGCCACCAACCGCCCCGACGTGCTCGATCCGGCGCTGCTGCGCGCGGGCCGGTTCGATCGTCGCGTCGCGCTGAACGCCCCCGACCATGCGGGCCGCCTTGCGATCCTGGGCGTCCATGCCCGCAACGTTCCGCTTGCGGCGGGCTTCAACATGGCCGACGTCGCGTCGCTCACCCCGGGCATGGTGGGCGCCGACCTCGCCAACCTCGTGAACGAGGCGGCGCTGTCGGCGGCACGTGCCGGACGGAACGCGGTCGGCAGGGACGACTTCCTCGCCGCGCTCGAGCGCATCCTCCTCGGCGCCGAGCGCCGGATCACCATCCCCGAGCACGAGCGGCGCCGCACCGCATACCACGAGGCGGGGCACGCGCTGGCGGGGATGCTGCAGGAGGGCGCCGACCCCGTGCGGAAGGTGTCGATCATCCCCCGCGGCCGGTCGCTCGGCGTCACCTACCAGAGCCCGTCGGGCGACAGGTACTCGGTGGGCGAGCACTATCTGCAGGGACGCATCATTGGTGCGCTCGCCGGACGCGCCGCCGAGGACCTCGTGTTCGGGGAGGCGACGACGGGCGCCGAGGCCGACCTCGAGCTCGCGACGGCGCTGGCCCGCAGCATGGTCGGCCGGTGGGGGATGTCGCCCGCCGTCGGGCCGGTGTCGGTCCTCCCGGCCGACGACCCGTCGCCGGTCGGGTTGCCGACGGACGGCACCTCGGAGGCGATGCGCAACCTCGTCGACGAGGAGGTTCGCCGCATCGTCGTCGAGTCGCTGGCACGCGCACGCGACCTGCTCGCCGGGCACCGAGGACGCCTCGATGGCCTCGCCGCTGCGCTGCTCGAACACGAGACCCTCGACGAAGACGACGCGCGTCGCGTCGCGGGGCTCGCACCGGTCGCGCAGCCCAGTGCCCCGACTGGTCTAGGGTCGCCTGCATGAAGATCGGCGTGCAGCTCCATCCCCAGGGCACCACGGTGGCCGCGATGCGCGAGGCATGGCGTGCAGCGGACGCCATGGGCGTCGACAGCCTGTGGACGTGGGACCACTTCTATCCGCTGTACGGACCCGAGGACGCCGACCACTTCGAGTGCTACGCGCTGCTCGCGGCGATGGCGGCCGACACGTGCCACGCGACGGTCGGCGCACTGGTGACGTGCTACACGTACCGCAACCCGAACCTGCTCGCCGACATGGCGCGGACCATCGATCACATCAGCAACGGCCGGTTCGTCCTCGGTCTCGGCTCGGGGTGGTTCGAGCGCGACTATGTCGAGTACGGCTACGAATTCGGCACCGCGATCGGCCGTCTCCGCGCCCTCGAACAGGGCCTCCCCGTCGTCAAGGAGCGCCTTGCGCGGCTGGCGCCGGGCCCGGTGAACGGATCCATCCCCCTCATGATCGGTGGCAGCGGCGAGAAGGTGACGCTGCGCCTCGTCGCCGAGCACGCCGACATGCTCAACACGTTCGGGCCGGTCGACAACTTCCGGCGCAAGAACGAGGTGCTGAACGAATGGTGCGCGAAGGTCGGCCGCGATCCGGGGGCCATCGAGCGCACCGTGGCGATCAACCCGAAGGACCTCGCCGACGCCGAGCGCTACGCGGAGGCGGGGGCAGACCACCTCATCGTGATGATGGGTGCGCCGTTCCGGTTGGACGCGGTCGAGCGCTTCCTCGCCGCCCGGTAGGCCTCCGCGCAGATGGGCGCCGACCGCCCCGGCCAGCGGATGCACCTCTTTGACGGTGCGTCCGATGTGCTCGCCAACGAAGTGGTGGCCTATGCACTCGAGCGCGTGCGGCTCGACCCGCCCCCGCTGGACGGCACGGCATCGTTGTCCGACCTCCGCGCGCGGGTCGGCAGCTCGATCGGCCGGGCCCCGCGGGACCCGCTGGAGGTGCTCGGTTTGTTCACCGACGTGCTGGCACCCGCGTGCGTGAGCGTCGACCATCCGCTGCACCTGTCGTTCGTGCCCGGCGCGCCGACCGAGGCAGCCGTGCTGTTCGACCTCGTCGTGAGCGCATCGAACATCTACGGCGGGTCCTGGCTGGAGGCGTCGGGTGCCGTGTACGCGGAGAACGAGTCGCTGCGCTGGCTGGCCGACCTGGCGGGGCTGCCGGCCGGAGCGGGCGGCACGTTCGTGAGCGGTGGCTCGGCGGGGAACCTGTCGGCACTGGTGGCGGCGCGATGGCGCTGGCGCCGCGACGGCGGGGACCCCCGCGGGCGGCCGCTGGTGCTCGCCTCGGGCGGGTCGCACTCGTCGGTGCTGCAGGCAGCCCATGTGATCGACGCGGATGTGCGGCGGACGGACACCGACCGACGGGGACGGACAGACGCAGCGGCGATGACGGCTCTCGTGGAGTCGCTGGACGACGTCGACCGCGCACGGGTGGTTGCGGTGGTGGGGACGGCCGGCACCACCAACGTCGGCGTGGTCGACGACCTCGACGGTCTGGGTCGGATCGCGTCGGAGCTCGGCACGTGGTTCCACGTCGACGGCGCCTATGGGGCCGCGGCGCTGTGCGCGCCGTCGGTCCGGCGACTCTTCGCCGGCATCGAACGCGCGGACAGCCTGATCGTCGACCCGCACAAGTGGCTCTTCGGCCCGTACGACTGCTGTGCGCTGCTGTACCGCGACCCCTTCGTCGCCCGCCGCGCGCACGCGCAGCACGCGGAGTACCTCGACGTGCTCGACCAGGACGACCTCGGCGACGAGATGCTCAATCCGTCCGACCTCGCGTACCACCTGAGCAGGCGCGCCCGCGGCCTGCCGTTCTGGTTCAGCCTCGCGGTCCACGGCACCGACGCGTACACCGATGCGATGGAGGAGACGCTCGGCGTGGCGCGCGATGTGGCGTCGCTCGTGGAGGCGTCGGACCACCTCGAGCTCGTCATGGAACCCGACCTCTCCGTCGTCGTGGTGCGCCGGCCGGGGTGGGGGCCTGACGACTATGCGGCGTGGAGCGACCGGGCGCTGCGCGACGGCAGGGCGTTCGTCGTGCCGTCCGCGTGGCGCGGCGAGACGGTGCTGCGGCTGTGCATCGTCAACCCCCGCACAACGGTCGCGGCCGTCGCCGGGGTGCTGGAGTCGATGCGGTGAGTGCGCCCCGCCCTACCGGGCGCGGGGCGGCACGCAGCTGGCGCGCGGCGTGAACCGCGTCGGCAGCACGGTGGGCGACCTACCGGGATGCGGTCACGGGGCAGGACGTGCTGACGGTGTTGGGGACGTGGAGTGGAACGATGAAGGGGGGATGGCTCGGGCTGCCCGCAAGCGGGCGTCGCCACGAGT
>JBIIHV010000016.1:0-13796 GCA_044235415.1 Ilumatobacteraceae bacterium
CGGCGACGAGGCCCTCGTAGACGTTGTTGAGCAGCACCTGGGGAATCGCCGCCCCTGCAGCCCCGGTGATGTCGAGGCTCACGGGCTCGAGTGCGAAGCCCACCGTCACCGTGGCGTCGGAGGGCGCATTCGCGCCACCATCCGGTCCGCTGCTGCCGCCACACGCAGCGACGAGCATCGTGCAGGTGATCGTGAGGGTGGCAAGGCCACGGAAGCGCGACATCGGTACGAGACCCCCGAAAGTTCATCCGTCCCGAGAGCGGGACGCGTCTGCACGGAGGCTATCGGCGGGGTGGCGCCCCAAATCCCGCTGGTAGCATTTGCGACCGGAAACAGGGAGGTCCGAGCGTGAACAGGAAGATCCGTCGTTCCGGAATCGTGGGAGTCGCGGCGCTGCTCGCGGGCGTCCTGTCCTTCGGTGGGGTTGCCGAGGCCGCGCCGCCATTCCTCAAGACCACGCTCCCGATCAGTCGCACCACGGGAGTCGCGGTGGACGCGAACCTCGTGCTCACCTTCAGCGAGGCCGTGACGGCCGAGGAGGGCGGCATCCACATCTACGTCTATGGGACGAACGTGCTCGTGGAGACCGCGCGCGTCGGCGACACGACGAAGGTGTCCCTGGCGAACGAGGTGGTGACGATCAACTGGGCGAACAACCTCGCCTACGGCACGACCTACTTCGTGAAGATCGATGCGACGGCATTCGACAATCTGGCCGACGAGAGCTTCGGCGGGGTGGACTCCGAGGGCACCATCTTGTTCACGACCGTTGCCGGCTCGGCGACCACCGCTCCCACCACCGCGACCACGCTTCCGGCCCCGGCGATCCTCGGCACGCGGTGCCCTCGCGCCGGTGTGCGACGCGTCGTCGACGGGCAGCGCCTCGTCTGTCGTCGGGTCGTCACCCGCACCTGGCAGCGCGCCTGACCGCGTCCGGCGCACCGTCGGCTCCACCGCTCCTGCACTGACACCGCGGTGGGCAGGGTGAGGGCGGCGCTCGGGACGTTCGCGGACCGGGTAACGGGTCGCGAGTCGGCACGCCTCCGCGCACGCATTCGCGAACTCAGGACGGATCGTGCACGGACTCGCCGTCTCGCTGCCGCGCAGGTGGAGTCCAGGTCGGAGTACAGCGTGCTCATCCCCGCACCCGACGCGGCACTGTCGCTCTTCGACGGCTCGTGGTCGTCGCGGCTGCCCGGCCACGATGGACCCGGTCGGGCGGAGCTCTTCGCCGATCCGCGGATCGACTGGCTCGCAGAGCAGGCGGGCGACCTGAACGGGGCGCGGGTGCTGGAGCTCGGCCCGCTCGAGGGCGGCCACACGTGGATGCTCGAACAACGTGGCGCGCGGGTCACCGCAGTGGAGGCGAACCATTCGGCGTTCCTTCGGTGCCTCACCGTGAAGAACCTGCTCGGGATGTCGTCCGAGTTCGTCCTCGGGGACTTCGCGCGCGCACTCCCTGTCGGCGGGCCGTGGGACCTCGTGGTCGCGTCCGGCGTGCTGTACCACATGGTCGAGCCGGAGCGGCTCGTGGCCGACCTCGCCGGAGCGTCCGACCGTGTGTTCCTCTGGACGCACTACTTCCTCGACGATCCGGCGGCGTGGCACCCCGATGCCGCGTCCCGGATCGGGACCAAGTGGCGGACCGGCGAACAAGTCGACCGCCGGTGCAACGGCATCGACATCCGGCTCGTGCCCATGCTGTACGAGGAGGCGCTGGGCTGGTCGGGGTTCTGCGGTGGCCCCGAGCGCCATTCGCTCTGGATGCGGCGGAACGACCTGCTCGACCTGCTGCGTTCGTTCGGTTTCGACGACATCCGCACTGCATTCGACCGTCCCGACGGTCCGAACGGTCCGTCGTTCGCGGTGTTCGCCGCGAGGTCGGTGCCGCGCGCCGCGCGCGGTTCGTGACATCCGTCCACGCACCCGAACTGGCACACTGACGGCATGGCACCGGTCATGGCGAGGCGTGCAGCGGCGGGGTTCGGGATGGCAGTTGCGGCGCTCACCGTCGCGGGCTGCAGCATCGGTGGGGGCGACACCTTTGAGGGGGTCGAGGTTCCGGGGCGCGGCGTCACCGTGCAGGCGTCGGGGACGGTCCGAGTCGTGCCGGATGCGGTGGTGTTCTCGTTTGCGGTGTCGCAGCGCTCCGACTCCAACGATGCGGCGGTGTCCGCGGTTGCACAGATGGCCGAAGCCGCGCGCTCCGCGCTCGACGATGCCGGGGTGGATGCCGACGACGTGTCGAGCCGCACCGTGACCGTCGTGCCCGAGTACGAGTACCCGGGGAACGGAGGATCACCGGTGCTGCTGGGCTACCGCGCGACGCAGGCGTTCTCGGTGCTGCTCCGCGATGCGGGCGCCGCCGGCGGGACCGTGCAGGAAGTGGTCCGTGCCGTCGGCGACGGTCTCTCGGTCGAGTCGGTGTCGCCGACGGTGCTCGACCTCGCGGAGGCGACCGAGCGCGCGCGCACCGAAGCCGTGGAGCAGGCGACGAAGAAGGCCCGCGACTACGCGGATCTCTTCGGTGCCGAGCTGGGCGCGCTGCAATCGGTGACGGAGCTGTCCAGCCCCATGGTGATGGCCGAGCCGAAGCTCGCCGGCGCGGCCGAGGTGGCGTCCGACGCGCCGCTGCAGATCGACCTCGGGACCAGCGAGGTCACGGTCTCGATCGAGGCCCGCTGGTCCCTCGAGGACTGACCGGGCCGTCCGACAGGCGCATCACCGTGACTGCGGTGCCGCGCACGGACGACTCGCGGAGCGCGAGCCAGCCGCGACGCTCGTACCAGTCCCGTCGATCGGCGGTGTAGAGGAACAGGTACCGGTGACCGAGCACCGTGGCGCGCGACGCAACGTGCGTCACCAACGCGGTGCCCACGCCCGAGCCTCGCGCGGTGGGCTCGACATAGACGGCCGCGAGCCAGGGTCCCGGCTCGATTGCGTCCGGCAACTCGTCGTCGTCGACCAGCGTCGCGACTCCGGCGAGCCCGCCGTCGGGGGAAAGTGCCGCCCACACCTCGAGCACGCCGCCAGCACCGTTGGCCGCGGCCCGGTACTGGTCGAGGTACGTGTCGATGGTGTCGGACGGAAACTCGTGCCGCCACTGCTCGACGGACCACTGCGCGGCCTGCGTCCAGAGGTCCGGCCGCGACGCGAGCGGCACGATCGCCACGGACGGTCGCGGCCCTCCCCGTGATGCCAGCACGAGGGCGCCGATCACGACGGCGATGCCGAACCAGCCGGCGGCACGCGGCCGTTGGTCGAGGAGGATGAGGGCGAAGACGGTCGCGAGCACGGGCTCGGCGAGGGTGAGCATCGTGGCGTCGCTCGGCGCGATGGAGCGGAGCCCCGTGGAGTAGAGCCAGTAGGCGAGTGCGACGGTGACGGCCCCGAGCCACGCGACGAGCGCGGCCCCGCCCGGAGTCGCCACCCACGACGGGTCGTCGGCGGCCATGCCCGGCAACAGGATGACCCCGGCGAGTCCGAAGACGACTGACATGGCTGCGTCGGCACGCACGCCCCGGTCCATGATGCGGCGCGCCGCCATGGCGAAGGTGGCGTAGCCGAGTCCGGCGGCCACGGCTGCAGCGACGCCGAGCGGCTCGGCGTCCACGCCGCCGCCCGCGAACACGAGCATCGAGATGCCCACGATCGCGGCGACCGTCGCGGCGAGCCAGCGCCCCGATGGCACGCGCCGCCACAGCACGGCCTCCAGTGCACCGGTGATGAGGGGTGCCGAGGCAAGCGCCACCACCGTGCCGGTGGCGATGCCGGTGAGGCGCATGCCGGTGAAGTACGCGACTGCGAAGAGTGCCATGCCGAGCGCCGCGAGGGCCCATGCGCCGTGTGGCACGGACCGGAGCGGCGCACCCCGGTTGCCGGTGCGCCGTGCGGCAAGCGCGACGGCGGCGAGGAGCGCGGCGCCGAGCAAGGACCGCAGCGCGGCGAGCGTCGGCACCGTCGATTCCTCCGGACCGAGCTCCCGCGCGACACCGGCGGTGGCGTAGCACGCAGCCGCCACGAGCACCATGAGCCGCGCGCGCACGCCGCGACGCTACTGAAACGGTCGGGTCGCGGTGGGCGTCAGTCGGCGGGGTTGAACGGGGGCAGGGCGTCGCGGCGGACGGTGCACTTGCCCGTGTGCAGCGAGTTGGCGGTCTGGCACACGCCGGTGTGCGCGACCATGGCCAGCAGCAGCGCCGCCTGCTCGCGCGGCATTCCCGTGCCGGCGACGACCCATGCGAGCAGCTCGGCGAACGCGAGTCCGACCGCGCGGTCGAGGGTGGTGGCGGACACGACCGTCACCAGCTCGTCCGGGGTGGTCACCCTCGGCCACTGCATCTCGGGCGGACGACGCCGCAACTCCACGCTCGCGGTGATCGTGGTGCCGATCTCGGGTGCCTGGACGATTTCGCCGTCACCCATTGCGGCCTTTGCGTCGCCGAAGTAGAGGAGGGCCCCCGGCACGTTGACGGGCAGCACGACGGTCGCGCCGGCCCGCATCTCGTTGCAGTCCATGTTCCCGCCCCAACGGCCCTGCATCTTGCTGAGCACGGTCTCGCGGTCGGGTGCCGTCGCGATGCAGCCGATCAGGGGCCGCACCGGCACGCGGATGGATTCGGAGAACACGACGTGGCCGTCGACGATGGGGAACGAGCCGCACCCGTCCCACTGGCCCCACCAGTCCGACGGGGACGGGTCGTCGCACGGGCTGGTGGCGATGCTGCCCGGGGTCGTCGGCACGACGTCGTGCAGCGTGACCTCGACGACGTCCCCTGGCGTCGCACCCTCGACGGCGACCGGACCCGTCACGCCGTCCAGGTTCTCGAGCACCCAGCCGAGGTTCTCCGGGCTCCAGTCCCGGGGATTGCGGAAGCGCCCGGTGAAGCAGTCCTCGGTGTCGATGCGGAAGACCTCGCCGGGTTGCACGGTGCCGATCGGCTCGTGCAGGGGGCTGTAGGTGAACTTCAGGTCGTCGTAGCGGAAGTGCTGCATGCCGTCCCCCCTAGATCGTGTCGAGTGCGGCGACCGCGGCCTCCGTGGCACGGTCGATGTCGTCGTTCGTGTGCGCGGCGGAGAGAAAGCACATGCCCCGGCTGGTCGTGCGCACGCCCCGGTCCTGCCATGCGGCGAGGAACGACCGGAGCACGTCGGCGTTGCCCGCCGCGCGGAACTCCGAGGGGCTGGTCGGCTCGGCCTCCGTGCCGAACCGCAGCTGGACCATGGGTCCGGGACCCTCCGCCCGCAGCACGTGCCCCGTTCGCGTCTCCAGCCCCGACAACGCGTCCGCGAGCCTGCGTCCGGCGCGAGTGATGCGGTCGTGGGGTCGCGACGCCGCGAGCTCGTCGAGCGACGCCACCGCCGCGGCGACGGAGCTGAGCCCCGTGTTGTACGTCCCGGAGTGGTTCACGGTGCCGTCGGCGACAGGGGCGAGGAGCTCGCTGCTCGCGCCGATCGCCGCGATCGGGAATCCCGCACCCATCGCCTTGGCGAAGATGGTGACGTCGCCGTGCACGCCGTAGGCGCCCTGGGCCCCCGACAGCGACAGTCGGAACCCGGTGATGACCTCGTCGACCACCCACACTGCGCCGTGTCGGGCGCAGAGCTCCTTGACGCCGGCGAGGAAGCCGGGCGCCGGCGGGATGCACCCCGTGTTGCACATCACGGGCTCCATCACGACGGCGGCGATGCCGCCCTGCGTGAGCGCCGCCTCGAGCGCGGCGAGGTCGTTCCACTGCACGACGACCTCGTCGGCCATCGCCGCGGCCGATTGTCCGGGCATCGGCACCGCGGTGCCGTTGCTGAGCACCGGGTCGAGCCACCCGTGGTAGTGGCCCTCGAACCTGACGAACCGTTGCCGTCCGGTCACGGCCCGGGCGATGCGCAGGGCGAGCAGGTTCATCTCGGTTCCCGACAGCCC
Source organism: Ilumatobacteraceae bacterium (assembly GCA_044235415.1). GTDB lineage: Bacteria > Actinomycetota > Acidimicrobiia > Acidimicrobiales > Ilumatobacteraceae > UBA3006. Next base: position 5,921 of record JBIIHV010000016.1, read on the forward strand.
GAACCGGAGCTGCTCGATCCATGGCGCGATCCCGACGATCGATTCAGCCAGCCGGCACTCGAGGGGGTGCTGCCCCGCGAAGAGCTGCCCGGAATCGAGCGAACGGCGCACCGCGTCGACGACGGCGGCGGGTTGGTGGCCGAGGATGTGCGTCCCCATGCCCATCGCAAAGTCGACGTATTCATTGCCGTCGACGTCCCAGATTCGCGAGCCGGCGGCGCGATCGAAGCCCAGCGGCCAGGGGGTGGCCGCCAACCTCACGTTGCTGTTCACGCCGCCGGCGATGGTGCGCCGGGCGCGGACATGAAGGTCGTGGCTGGCGCGGTAGCGCGTCGTGCCGTCCATGATCCTCCGAGTGTCCAGTCCGGTGAGGTGACGCCCTACCGATGCCCGACAAAAGAATAATATAATTTGCGAGAGATGTTATATCCGGATACGGTGACTCCCAATTGGGGGTCAGGTGCCCCCATGTCACACCACAAGGGGGAATGCATGCGTTCAGCCAAGCGTTCGACCCGTCGTGCGGTGCTGGGCTTCGTGGCCGCTTCGGCCCTGGTGCTCGGTGCCTGCGGCGGCGACAGTGCCGATGACGCCGCAACCGAGGACACTGCCGCCGCCGACGCGGGGGCCAGTGACAAGCCGTTCGAGGGCGTGACCCTCAAGTTCGGCAAGGCTCCTCACGGCGAGGACGAGAAGGACAACTGGGACACGTGGCTCGGCGAGTTCACCGAGCAGACCGGCATCAAGGTCGAACTGACCCAGGTTCCGTGGGACCAGCTCGAGGCGCTCTACACCGCGAACTTCGCGAGCGACGAGCCCTACGACGTCACGTACCAGACGAGCGCGCACCTCACCCTCTTCGGTGAGCAGGGTGCGTTCGAGGATATGACGGCGCGCATCGCCGGCGAGGATTTCGCCGCCGACCGCCCGAACTTCCCGGAGGGCGTCATCAATGCCAGCGTCTACAACGGCAAGCTGTACGGCCTGCCGTTCGTCGTGGGCACCACCGCGATGTTCGTGAACAAGGACATGTTCGCGAGCGCCGGCGTCGAGATCCCGACCTCGGGCGACGAGCTCAAGGCCGCCGCCAAGGCGATCATGGAGGACCAGAAGGCCAAGGGCAACAGCGACGTGTGGGGCTTCTACACCCCGCGCACCGTCGCCGACTACGGCTGGTACTTCAACCTGCAGGACGTGCACAACCGGAACGGCGACTTCCTGTCGGCCGACGGCACGACCGCGACGATGGACTCCGACGCCGTGAAGGGCGCCGCGCAGTACGCGACCGACCTGATCTGCACCGACAAGGTGCAGCCGGAGAACGGTCTCTACAACCGCGAGGCCGCGATCGAGCTCTTCAAGGCCGGCAAGCTGGCCATGATCCAGGACGAGCCAAGCCGCGTGAAGACCTTCAAGGAAGAGGGCCTGCCGTTCGAGTGGGACATCGCGATGCCGGTCGGCCACGAGGGCAAGGCGACGCAGTTCGCCACCACCGGCCACTGGACCATCTCGGCCAAGAGCAAGAACGCCGATGCGGCGTGGGAGTTCGTGAAGTGGCTCAGCTCGGCTGAGTTCAACAGCACCTACAACCAGCGCTACGGCTTCGTGCCTGCCCGCCTCGATGCCGATGCGAGCGGCGGCGACGAGATGCTCGCCCGCAACGCCTCCTGGGTCGCCGTGTGGGACGGTCTGAGGACCTCCCCGAAGGTGAACCAGCTGCTCGACCCGTACGGTCAGGCGCTCGAGGCCGCGACCAGCTGCAAGACCTCGGTGGACGACGCGTTCGCCAAGGCCCAGGAGCAGGCCGCAGCAGTCCTCGCCGGCTAGCCGACGAGCACGACGCAAGTAGCTAGGTAAGTTTCATTCAGGAACGAGTCAGGCGGGGCGGCCGGTCACCCGGTCGCCCCGCCACTCGTCGCGACGGGGCGCACCCGGTGGCCAGAGCCACCCGGACGGAGGGGAGTGCAATGACGACGGCACCGGCGACACCCGACTGGGCGCAGCTGACCATGTCGCCCGACGAGTACGCGCTTGAGCACACGCGGTTCCGCCGTCGCGCGCTCAAGCCGGTCCTCGGCTTCGTCGGCCCGTTCCTCTTCCTCTGGACGCTGTTCCTCGCGATCCCCATGGGCTGGGCGACGTGGCTCAGCTTCAACGAAGGCGGACTCGTCTCCGACGCCAAGTTCGTCGGCCTCAAGAACTGGACGACGTTCCTCGACAACGACGAGCTGCGCACCGCGATCAGGAACACCTCGCTCTACGTGGTGGTGGCGATCGCGGTCGTGTTCGGACTGGCGCTGATGCTCGCCGCGCTGTTGAACAACAACAAGAAGGGCCAGAACTTCTTCAAGGTGGCCCTGTACTTCCCGCTGCTGGTGCCGCCGATCATGGCCGGCATGATCTTCTTCTTCCTCACCCACTACGACATGGGCGTCATCAACCTGCTGCTGCAGACCGCGGGGCAGGAGCGGGTGAACTTCCTCGGGGCGAACCCGAACGCGCTCATGACCATCGCCGGCCTCGAGGTGTGGCGCGGCCTCGGCTTCTGGGTGCTCTTCTACCTCGCCGGCCTCCAGAGCGTCCCGGCCGACCTCATCGATGCCGGCAAGATCGACGGTGCGAGGACGGTCCGGCGCTTCCTGCGCATCTCGCTGCCGACGCTCCGGCCCCTGCTCCTGTTCGCGCTGGTGATTGCGCTGATCTTCAACTTCCAGTTGTTCGACTCGGTGCAGGCGCTCACGAAGGGTGGACCGACGCTCGGCACGACGTCGATCGTCTGGTTCATCTACAAGCAGCTCTTCACGTTCCAGCAGAGTGGCGTTGCGTACGCGACGTCGCTGGCGCTGCTGTTGCTGGTCGTTGCGTTGACGATCTTCGCCTACGGTTTCCTCGGGCGCAGGAAGGACGGGATCAAGTGACGGTGCTCTCCGAAGGGGACGGGCAGGACCTCCTCGCCCTCGAGCGGCGCAGCTCGTCGCTCCGCTCGGTCAAATCCGCCGCGTCGTATGCGGTGCTGGTGCTCTTCACCATCATCTCGGTGGGGCCGGCGCTCTACATCATTTCTCCGGCGTTCCGCGACAGCAAGTCGCTCTTTTCATACCCTCCGCAGTGGCTGCCGAACGAGTTCTACCTCGGCAACTTTCAGTTCCTCCTCACGGAGACGAACTACGTCCGCTGGGCGATCAACACGCTGATCTTCGCGACGGGTGTCACCCTGATCGCGCTCGTGATCGACACGCTCGCGGGCTACGCGTTCGCCCGCATGCAGTTCCCCCTGAAGAAGACGCTCTTCGGGCTCATCCTCGCCACGCTCATGGTGCCGACCGCCGCGGTGCTCGCCCCGACCTACCTGTTGGTCCGCTTCCTCGACGACGTGACCTTCGGCATCGTGGGAATCGACACCTATCCGGGTCTCATCCTGCCGATGACGGTCTCGCCGCTCGGTGTGTTCATGATGCGACAGTTCATCGAGACGCTCCCCCCGGGCCTGTACGAGGCCGCGCGGATCGACGGTGCGAGCGAATGGCGGATCTTCACCCGGATCGTGCTGCCGCTCATGAAGCCGGCGATCGTGGTGCTCGGCATCTTCGTGTTCATGTTGCAGTGGGCGAACCTGCTGTGGCCGCTCGTCGCGACGACGAAGGACGAGACGCGCGTGCTGACGGTGGGCATCTCGACCTTGCAGGGCCAGTTCGTCACCAACTGGGGCGTCATCGCGGCGGCGACGCTCATGACGCTGCTGCCCATCACCATCGTCTTCCTGTTCTTCCAGAAGTGGTTCGTCCAGGCGTCCGTCGCCGGGGCGCTGAAGCAGTAAGGAGCCTCCCGTGGCAGAAGTCATCATCCGCCAGCTGACCAAGTCGTTCGGCGACAACACGGTCGTCAAGTCCGTGTCGCTGAAGGCCGAGGACGGCGAGTTCCTCGTGCTGCTCGGCCCGTCGGGCTGCGGCAAGAGCACGATTCTCCGTCTCATTGCCGGCCTGGAGGACGCAACCTCCGGCGAGATCCTCATCGACGGCAAGATCGTGAATTTCGTCAGCCCGGTGAACCGCAACGCGGCGTTCGTCTTCCAGAACTACGCGCTGTACCCGCACATGACCGTCTACAAGAACATCGCGTTCCCGCTCGCCACTGCGGGGATGCCCAAGCCGGAGATCGACGCCGCCGTGCAGGAGGCGGCGCGGATCCTCGAGCTGTCGCACCTGCTCGAGCGGCTGCCGAGCCAGCTGTCGGGCGGCCAGCGCCAGCGCGTCGCCCTCGCGCGAGCCATCGTGCGCAAGCCGGCGGTGTTCCTCATGGACGAGCCGCTGTCGAACCTCGACGCGCAGCTGCGCCAGCAGACCCGCCTGGAGCTGATGGACCTGCACCAGCGCCTCGGCATCACCACCATCTACGTGACGCACGACCAGGTCGAGGCGATGACGATGGGACAGCGAATCGCGATCCTGAAGGACGGCGAGCTGCAGCAGGTCGCCCCGCCGCTGGAGGCCTACGACGAGCCCGCGAACACCTTCGTGGCGCGCTTCATGGGTGCGCCGCCGATGAACCTGCTTCCCGTGACGGTCTCGGGGTCGGGTTCGGCATGGACCGCGTCGGGTTCGGGCGGTTCTGTGGAACTCGACCTGAAGTCGATGGGGGTCACGCAGGCGGCGATCGGTGCCCGCAAGTCGGAATCGATGCAGTTCGGCGTGCGACCGGAGCACCTCTCGCTTGCGCCCGCGGGCACCGGCCTGTCCGGCAAGGTGCGGTTCGTCGAGCCGACCGGCTCGGACACCTTCGTCACGGTGCAGGTGGGCGAGGAGAACGTCGTCGTGCGCTGTGCGGCGCACGAGACGGCGAAGGTCGGGGCATCCATCGGCCTCGCGGTCAACCCGGCCAAGGCGCACCTGTTCGGCGCGGACGGCTGGAACCTCCGAACGAAGTAGCGGTTTGGGGTTGCCGGAGCGGGCGCCGCGCTATCCGCGCGCGTCGACCAGTTGCGACTCGGTGGGTCGGCGGAAGATCGACAGCATCGCGACACCGGCGACGAAGTAGATCGCGCCGTTCATGGTCCACGCCGCGTGGATCTCCGACTTCGCCACGCCGATGACGGGCTCACCGGCCCGGCGCGCCACCTCGATGCGGGCGAGGGCGGGTGCGGCGATCGCCAGCGAGAGCGCGGCGCCGAGCGCGGTGCCCACCTGGCGGAAGGTGTTGTTGAGTGCCGAGCCCATGGCCAGTTGTGCCGGGCGGAGGAACGCCGTGGCCGAACTGGAGAGGGTGGAGATGCTGAGGCCCACGCCGCAGCCGGTGACCAGCATCCACGGCAGATAGTGCGTGAGGTACGACGGCGAGTCGGTGATGGTGGCGTTCAGTCCGAGGGTCCCGCCGGCGAGCAGCACCGACCCGGCAAAGAGCACCCGGGAGTGGCCGAGCCGGTCGGCGTATCGGCCGGCAAACGGCGCGCAGACCGCGGCGGCGGCGGGGCCCGGCATGGTGGCGAGCCCCGACAGCGCGACGGAGTAGCCCCAGACCGCCTGGAGCCAGAACGTGTTCAGCAGCCACATCCCGATGAAACCCATGCTGAACAACACGCCCGCGACGTTGGCGGCCACGACGAAGCGGAGCCGGAAGAGCGAAAGGTCGAGGATCGGGTGCGCAGCGACCCGGCACCGCTGGACGAACGCGGCGCACAGCAGGGCTCCGAGGGCGATGGAGCCGATCGTCGCAGGATCGGCCCATCCCCACACCTCGCTCTGCGAGATGCCCAGCACCACCGCGCCCACGCCGGAGAAGCCCAGTACGGCCGAGGGATAGTCGACGGTTCGTACCGCGCGCTCGTCCCTGCTCTCGCGCAGCAGCCGCGCCCCGATGACGATGGTCGCCAGGGTGAAGGGGATGTTGACGAAGAAGAGCGCGCGCCAGCCGAGCGTGTCCACCATCACACCACCGACGGACGGACCAAGGGCTGCGGCGAGCCCACCGACCGCACCCCAGATCGCGATCGCCTGGGTGCGGCGCTCGACGGGGAACTCGGGAAGCACGAGGGCGAGCGACGCGGGTGAGAGCTGCGCACCGCCGATGGCCTGCACGACGCGGGCGAGCACGAGGAACCACGCGTTCGGCGCGATACCGCAGAGGAGCGAGCCCACGCTGAACACGGCGACGCCACGGAGAAACGACCGCTTCCGGCCGTAGACGTCTGCGAACCTGCCGGCGGTCAGCAGGGCCGCCGCATAGGCGATGGCGTAGGCAGAGAAGACCCAGGTGAGGATGCTGCCCCCGCCGAGGTCGGCCTCGATCGTGCGCTTCGCGACGACGACGATGGACAGGTCGAGCGACACGAGGAAGACGGCCATCGCCGTGAGGGCGAGGACCCGCCAGGCGTAGCGGAGGGAGGCGGCGGGGGCCTGCGCGGCGTCGATGAAGACGACGCTAGTTGCGGGGCGCTCCGCCAGCGTCCTCGGAGCGCTCGACCTCGACGAGCGTGTCGTAGAATGCGACGCCGCCGCCCCAGTCGGTGGGGGTGCTGCTCGTGAGCACGTTGACCGTCGGTCCGTTCGGCCACGACCACCCGAAGGGCACGATCACCATGCCGTCCCGGGTGCGGACGTCGGGGCCGGTGCGCGCCGGCACGACGAGCGCGCCGCGGTCGTTGAACACCCGGACGAGGTCGCCGTCGGCAATGCCGCGCGCGGCGGCGTCGGCTGGCGAGAGCTCGCAGTACGCGCCGCCTTCCGGCCTTGCGTGCGCGTCGAGGTGCGAGTACGAGGTGTTGAGGAAGCGCTGGTGGATCTTCGGTGACATCAGCACGAGCGGGTGGCGTCCCGCCCCGGGGCCGTGCGGACCCTCGACGGCGTCTCTGTGCTCCGGGAGTCGTCCGTGCCCCGCAGCCTCGAGGCTCGGGCTTGCCAGCTCGTGCCGTCCCGACGGCGTGCCGAAGCCGCCGTCGGCGTAGGGGAGGAGCTCCTCTGGGAGCGGAAGCCGGATCACGGCGTCGCGCCGCAGCGCACCGGCGTCGACGCGCGCGAGAAGCCGGGCGAGGATCGACCCGTCGTCCTCGTAGAGCGCGGGGTCATCGAATCCGAAAGCGCGCGACAGCCTGCGCCACAGCTCGGTGTTGGGGATGCTCTCGCCGAGCGGCTCGATCGCCTTGTGGTTGTACCCGAGGTAGAGGTGGCCCCATGCGGGGACGATGTCGTCCTGCTCGATCTGGCTGCACGCGGGGAACACGACGTCGGCCCAGCGCGCGGTCTCGGTGACAAACTGGTCGGAGACGACGGTGAAGAGGTCCTCGCGTGCGAGACCCTCGGCGATGAGCCCGGCCTCCGGCACGGTGGCGGCCGGATTGCCGTTCCACACGAAGAGCGCCGTCACGGGCGGGTCGAGCTCGTCGGTGGTGAGTGCCCACCCCAGGCGGTTCATGCTGATGCCGCGCCGCGCCGGGCCGGCCTCGATGGGGTCGAGGAACGAGTCGTCGAGGATGGAGTCGGCATACGAGCCGACGCTGCGGGAGAGTCCGCCGCCGCGGTGCCGCCACGAACCGGTGAGGGTCGGCAGGCACAGCAGGGTGCGGAAGAACTGGGCGCCGTGCTCGCGGTGTTCTGCGCCGATGAGCGTGCGGATGAATGCGGGCGTCACGGTTCCGTAGTCGCGGGCAAGCAACTCGATGGTGCCGGCCGCGATGCCGCAGATGGCCTCCGCGCGCGCCGGGGTCCAACCGGCCACGTGCGCCGCGAGTTCGTCGAAGCCCGACGCGTGCCGGTCGAGGTAGTCCCGGTCGACCAGGCCGTCGCGCACGAGGACGTGCATCATCGCGAGCATCAACGCGACGTCGGTGCCGGGCAGCGGTTGGATGAACAGGTCGGCGGCGTCGGCGGTGACGGTGCGCACCGGG
>JBIIHV010000171.1:0-4295 GCA_044235415.1 Ilumatobacteraceae bacterium
GCGGCGGCCGACACCCCGTCGTCATCGACCTGCGCGAGGTGGACGACGCGACGGTACGCGCCGAAGTAGTCGTCCCGAAGCTGCGGGTGCCGGTCGAGGCCGAGCCCCTCCCACACGAGCGCACGGAAGTGCTTCGCGAGGAAGTCGGTCAGGTAGAAGGTGCCCGGCTCCTCGTCGTGCAGCCGCGCAAACTCGGCTGCGCCCGCGAAGAACTCGTAGCAGTGCGCGCCCGGAAGCCGCCCGACGCCGGGGTAGCCGTCGAGCAGACGGTCGAGTGCGCCACCCGTGCCGCAGTCGGCGTAGCCCACGAAGACCTGGCGCCCCTGTTCGCGCGCGGCGTCGAGGTGCCCGCGCAGCGCCGGCACGATGCCCTCGGGCCGGTTGTGCAGGTTGGCGGGCAGGAAGCGCATCTCGACGTCATCCGACGCGCCGACCTGGCCGAGCACCGCGCGCAGCTCGCTGACGAGCGCTCCGCACGCCACGATCATGGGACGCGTCGCCACTGAAGCGCGCGTCAGGCGACCGACGGACCCGGCGGCTCGGCAGTACGGGTGCGGCGCGCCGACACCAGCTGCTTCGCCGTCTCGGCCGCAACCGCGGCGTCGCGGCAGTAGGCGTCCGCACCCACCGCAACACCGAACTCCTCGTTCAGCGGGGCTCCGCCGACGAGCACGATGTACTTGTCGCGGAGTCCCTTCTCCTTCATCGTGTCGATGACGACCTTCATGTACGGCATGGTCGTGGTGAGCAGCGCCGACATCCCGAGGATGTCGGGCTGGTGCTCCTCGAGCGCCGCGACGAACTTGTCGGCGTCGGTGTTGATGCCGAGGTCGACGACCTCGAAGCCCGCGCCCTCGAGCATCATCGCCACGAGGTTCTTGCCGATGTCGTGGATGTCGCCCTTGACGGTGCCGATCACGACCTTGCCGATCGACTCTGCCCCGGTCTCGGCCAGCAGCGGGCGGAGGATCGCCATTCCCGCCTTCATTGAGTTCGCGGCGAGCAGCACCTCGGGCACGAAGAGAATGCCGTCGCGGAAGTCGACGCCGACGATGCGCATGCCCTCGACGAGCGCCTCCTGCAGCACCTTGTCGGGGCCCCACCCGCGGTCGAGCAGGATCGTGGTTCCCTCGACGATCTCCTCACCGAGCCCGTCGTAGAGGTCGTCGTGCATCTGAAGCACGAGATCCTCGTCGGAAAGGCTCGCCAGGTCGATGTCGTCGCTGTCGCTCACGTGTGCTCCCCCGTGTCCGTCCGGCGCGTGCCAGGCAGATATATCACGCTTCTCACGCTATCAGTGCCGGAGCGCCCGGTCTCTATCCGGCCGACGGTGCGACGTAATACGGCACCGCCTCGGGCGCCAGGGGCGTGCGGCCCAGGATCAGGTCGGCGGCCTTTTCGGCCATCATGATCACCGGGGCGTAGATGTTGCCGTTCGTGACGTAGGGCATCGCCGAGGCGTCCACCACTCGCAGACCCGTCATGCCGTGGACCTTCATGGTCAGCGGATCGACGACCGACATCCGGTCGGTGCCCATTCGGCACGTGCAGGACGGGTGGTAGGCCGTCTCGGCGTCGCGGCGGACCCAGTCGAGCACCTCGTCGTCGGTGGACACGCCGGGTCCAGGAGAGATCTCGCCGCCGCTGAACGGGGCGAACGCCGGCTGGTCGAGGATCGAGCGCGCGATGGCGATCGCCTCCACCCACTCGCGCAGGTCCTCGGGCGTCGAGAGGTAGTTGAAGGTGAACGCCGGCTTGTCCCGCACGTCGGGCGACACCGCATGCAGGTGGCCCCGCGAATTCGAGTACATCGGCCCGATGTGCACCTGGTAGCCGTGTCCGCCCGTGGGCTGGGTGCCGTCGTAGCGCACCGCGATCGGCAGGAAGTGGAACATCAGGTTCGGGTAGCGGACCTCGTCGTTGCTGCGCACGAAGCCGCCGCCCTCGAAGTGGTTCGACGCCCCGGGACCACGGCCGAACAGCCACGCGAAGCCGATGAACGGTGCGCGCCACTTGGCGAGCAGCGGGTTGAGCGAGACGGGCTTCGTGCACGCGTGCTGCACGTACACCTCGAGGTGGTCCTGCAGGTTTGCGCCGACGCCCGGGAGGTCGTGGATGGGCTCGATGCCCGCGGCCCTCAGCACCGCGGGGTCGCCGATGCCCGACACCTGCAGCAGCTGCGGACTGTTGAACGCGCCTCCGCAGAGGATCACCTCGCCGGCGCGCACGCGCCTCGGCGATCCGCCGCCCTGCCGGTACTCGACGCCGACGGCGGCCTTGCCCTCGACGATGACGCGCGTGGCGAGCGCGCGGCAGCGAACCGTGAGGTTCTTCCGGCCCCGGGCAGGGCGCAGGTACGCGCGCGATGCGCTGAAGCGCCGGCCGTCCTTGATGGTGGCGTCGAACGCGGCGAAGCCCTCCTGGCGGAAGCCGTTGACGTCGTCGGTCAGCGGGTAGCCGGCCTGCTGCGCGGCCTCGAAGAACGCCCCGAACAGCGGGTTGCGCACCGGTCCGCGGCGGAGGTGCAGCGGACCCGACCTGCCGCGGAACGGGTCTCCATCCTCGGCAGCGGTGCAATTCTCCATCTTCTTGAAGTACGGCAGGCAGTGCGCGTAGCTCCACGACTCCATGCCGGGGTCGGCCGCCCACCGCTCGTAGTCGAGCGGGTTGCCGCGCTGGAAGATCATCCCGTTGATGCTCGACGAACCGCCGAGCACCTTGCCCCGTCCGTGCGCGACGCGGCGCCCGTTGAGGTGCGGCTCGGGCTGCGAGGAGTACATCCAGTCCCAGAACCGGCTGCCGATGGGGTACGTCAGGGCCGCGGGCATGTGGATGAACGGGTCGAACCACCAGTCGCGGCGGCCTGCCTCGAGCACGAGCACCCGCTTCGCGGAGTGCTCGGTGATGCGCGCCGCGAGCACGCTGCCCGCCGAGCCGCCGCCCACGACCACCACGTCGAACTGCTCGTCGAACCCCGTGTCGGTCATCTTTCCCCCTCGGTCGCGCGAAAGTCTGCCATCGGACCGCATCTCCAGACGCGACGGCGGCCGGACACGAAAGGTGGCGGGGCTTCCGCCCCGCCACCTTCCCTGCTGTCCGAAACGTGCTGGATGGGTTCTAGGCGAACCAGGCGGACCAGACCGCCTCGTTGTTCTTCACCCACTCCGCTGCGGCATCGGCCGCCGACATGCCGTCGATGTCGACCTGCGTGAGGAACGTCAACTGGTCCTCGGTCGTGATCGTGAACTTCTCGAAGAACGCGTGGACGGCTGCGTCCTTGTCCATCAGCTTCGCCGACACGATCTTGAAGAGCACGTCCTCCGGGTAGTCCCCGTTGCAGTTCGCCGCGTCGGCCGCACAGTCGACGGTCGGCGCGGGAAGCGCGATGTTCTTGAGTCCGTACTTGCCGACGGCACCGGAGGGCGTCCAGTAGTACATGATCAACGGCGTCTTGTCCGCCGCGAGCGTGGCGATCTCAGCCTGCGTGGCGGCCTCGGAGCCCGAGAACTGCACCTCGAAGGGCAGGCCCAGCGCCGCGATGATCGCCTCGTCGTACTGCGAGAACGACGGATCCATGCCCAGGAAGCGGCCGTTCGAGCCGGTGGCCGCGGTGGCGAAGGCCTCGGCGACGGCCGGGTCCTTCAGCGCCTCCCACGACGTCGCCAGCTCGGGGAACTGCTCGAGCACGTAGTCCGGCACGAACCAGCCGATCTTGCCGATCGAGCCGAGCTCGCCAGCGTTGACGATCGAGCCGTCGTCGATGAAGGCCTGCTCGTCCGGCGTGACGCCCGACGGCCAGACCTCGACGCTGACGTCGAGGTCGCCCGCCGAGATGCCTGCGAACATCGCGTTTTCGTCGATGTCGACGATCTCCACCGGGTTGCCGAGCTGCTGCTCGATGAGCAGCTTGACGATCTCGGTCTCCACGGCCGACGCCGACCAGTTGTTGCGGGCGATGCGGATCGTCTCCGTGCCGCCGGCCACCGCCGCGGCGGTGTCCTCCGTGACGGCCTCGTCGCCCGCCGCGTCCGACCCGCCGCACGCGGCGACCAGCAGCGCGGCCGCCGCGAGCAGGCCGCCCGCCAGAGCCTTGCGTGAACCTCTCATGAGTGTCTCCCCCTCTGCCGGATCCCCCGGCTCGTGTGACGCAGGTGAGCGTAGCCATGCCCTGTCGGCCCGAAACCGCCCAGCCGCGACGGGGATACAGTCGCGCGCATGTCCGGAAGCGGCTCGCCCGCGATCGAGGTTCGGCACCTCTGGAAGGTGTTCGGGCACGGCAGTCCCGACGACGCCAT
>JBIIHV010000017.1:0-13528 GCA_044235415.1 Ilumatobacteraceae bacterium
TCAGGTGGTAGGTGTTGCCCAGCACGATCCTCGCGCCGAGCCGCGAATAGTCGTCGGCGCTCAGGTACTTGACGGCGCCGCGCGTACCGACCGGCATGAAGCACGGCGTCTCGTAGGAGCCGCGGTGCACCGTCGCCACGCCGGCGCGGGCCGCACCGTCCGTCGCGACGACCCGCATGCCGACCGCGAACACGGGGTCACCGTACCGGGGCGCGGCGAAGCAGCATCGCGTCGCCGAACGAGAGGAACCTGTAGTTGCGCTCGAGCGCGGTGGCGTAGAGCGCGCGCCACGAAGGCCCGACGAACGCCTGCACCATCGCCAGCAGCGTCGTCCTCGGCATGTGGAAGTTCGTCATCATCAGATCGACCGTCCGCCACTGGTATCCGGGCACGATGTAGAGCGACGTCCGGTCCTGCAGGCGACCCGACGACGCAGCCGACTCGAGCGCGCGCACGGACGTCGTCCCGACCGCGAGCACCCGGCCGCCGGCCGCACGGGCCGCGGCGCACGCGTCGACGGTCGACTGCGGGACGGAGTACCACTCGCTGTGGATCTCGTGGCGCAGCGGATCGTCGACCGCGATCGGCCTGAACGTGTCGAGGCCCACCACCAGCTCGACCTCGTGGATCGCCACGCCAGAGGAGCGGAGTGACGCGAGGAGGCGGTCCGTCAGGTGCAGGCCGGCCGTCGGGGCGGCTGCGGATCGTGCGTCGCGCGAGAAGACCGTCTGGTACCGCTCGGGGTCCCCGATCCGCTCGGTGATGTAGGGCGGCAGCGGGACCTCGCCGTGGCGGTCGAGCGCGCCCTCACCGCCGATCAGCCGCACCCGCGCCGTCCCGTCGTCGCGGCCGAGCACCTCCACCACCGCGTCGCCGTCGAGCCCCACGAGCACCTCGCCGTCCGACACGCGGCGCGAGTTGCCGAGCAGGGCGTCGAAGACCTCGCCGTCGGCCGAGTCGAGCAGCAGGACCTCGACGCGAGCGCCGCTGGCACGCCGCAACACGAGCCTCGCCTTGCGCACACGGGTTCGGTTGACGACCATCACGTCGCCGGGCGCCAGGAACCGGCCGAGGTCCGCCACGGTGGCGTCCAGCGGATCGGGTCCGCCGGTGTCGACCAGGAGGCGCGCCGAATCGCGGGGCTCGACCGGGACCTGCGCGATCGCAGACTCTGGCAGGTCGTAGTCGAGGTCGCTGGTGCGCACGGCGAAGGTCAGGAAAACAGGTCGGGGGACTGCACGGGTGGAACGAGCCCGAGGTGCACCCACGCAGCCGGGGTCGCGATCCGGCCGCGTGGCGTCCGGATGAGCATGCCCTCCCGGATGAGGAACGGCTCGAACACGTCCTCCACCGTCTCACCGTGCTCGCTGACCGCGATCGCGAGCGTCGACAACCCGACGGGACCGCCGTTGAACTGCACGCACAGCGCCTCGAGCAGCGCGCGATCCGACTTGTCGAGGCCGCGGCCGTCCACCCCGAACACGGCGAGCGCGTCGCGCGCACACGCCGCATCTACCGTGCCGTCGCCCCGGACCTCCGCGTAGTCGCGCACCCGACGGAGCAGGCGGTTGGCGATGCGCGGCGTGCCGCGCGACCGCCGGGCGATCTCCTCGGCCCCGCCCGGACGGAGCCCGGCGCCGAGCAGCCTCCCCGAACGCTCCACGATCGAACGGAGCTCGTCGGGCTCGTAGTAGTCGAGGCGCGCGACGAGGCCGAACCGGTCGCGCAGCGGGCCGGTGATCATGCCGGTGCGCGTCGTCGCGCCGATCAGCGTGAACCGCGGCAGCGTGAGGCGGATCGACGACGCCGTCGGGCCCTTGCCGATGACGATGTCGATCTGGAAGTCCTCCATCGCCGGATAGAGGATCTCCTCAACTGCGCGCGGCAGGCGGTGGATCTCGTCGATGAACAGCACGTCGTTCGGAGCGAGGTTGGTGAGGATGGCCGCGAGATCCCCGGCGCGCTCCAGGGCGGGACCCGACGTGACGTGCAGGTGCGCACCCATCTCCCCCGCGACGATGCCCGCCATCGTCGTCTTGCCGAGACCCGGCGGTCCCGCCAGGAGCAGATGGTCGGCGGCCTCGCCGCGCCGTCTCGCAGCCTCGAGCACGATCGCGAGGTGCCCCTTCAGCTCGCGCTGCCCCACGAACTCCGACAGCGACTTGGGGCGAAGACCGGCGTCCTCGCCGTCGTCGGTCCGCTTCAGCGGGTCGACGAACTCCTCACGCACGGCGCGCCCCCAGCAGCGCGAGTGCGGCTCGCAGCGCCGCCTCCGCGCTCGCCACGTCCCCGACCTCGCGCAGCACGTCGCGGATCTCATCCTGCGAGTACCCGAGCCCGGCAAGCGCCTCGCGCACGTCGGACGAAGGCCTGCCGCCCGCCGGACGCTCGCCGAGCCCCGCATCGACGAGGCGACCCTTCAATTCGATCAGCATCCGCTCCGCGGTCTTGCGGCCGATGCCCGGCACCGCGGTCAGCGCAGCCACGTCGTCCGACGCGACGATGTCGGCGAGCGCCGAGGGAGAGTGGCAGGCCAGCACCGCGAGCGCGAGCGACGGTCCGATCCCGTGCGCGGCGAGCAGCACCTCGAACGTGCGGCGCTCCTCGCGCGCCCCGAATCCATACAGCGACTGCGCCCCCTCGCGGATGTGGTGGTGCACGTACAGGAAGGCGGGCGACGTGGGTTCGAGTTCCGCGAGCGTCGCGGGCGTCACGTGCACGACCCACCCGACGCCACCGACCTCGATGACGACGGTGCCAGACCCGTCCCGCTCGACGACGGTGCCGCGCAGCGAGGCGATCACCGCGACGACCCCACCGTCCTGCGCAGCGGCTCTGCCGCGAGGTGGCAGAGCGCGATCGCCGCGGCATCGGCCGCGTCGGCGGGCTGCGGCGGCCGCGACAGGCCGAGCCGCCGCTGCACCATGGCCTGGACCTGGGACTTTCCTGCCACGCCCGACCCGGTGACCGCGAGCTTCACCTGGCTGGGCGTGTACTGGACCACGGGAATGCCCCGCGACGCGGCAGCCAGCATGGCCACCGCACTCGCCTGAGCAACCGCGACTGCGGTCCGGACGTTCGACTGGAAGAACACCTGCTCCATCGCGACCGACGCCGGTGCGACCTCGTCGAGGAGCTCGTCGATGTCGGTCGCGAGCATCCGCAGCCGCTCGGGCACGCACAGTGACGGGGGCGTCGTGAGCACACCGAGGGATGTTGCCTCGACGGCGGCACCCGATCGCAGGAGCGCCGCGTAGCCGCAGCGGGTCAGGCCGGGATCGATGCCCAGCACCGCCGTGTGGCCTGCTCGGTCCTGGGCGAACACGTGTTTGATCGTACCTGCCGGTCCCTGCCGGATTGGTGACCTAGGACGCCGCGCGGACCGCCGCCAGGAGCTCCGCGGCGGGCCGGTAGGTGACGCCTGCGATGGCGCGGTGCAGCCAACGGATCGTGCCTGCGGCGTCGACCACGAACACGCTGCGCCGCACGAAGCCCAGCGGACCGAGCGCCCCGTACGCGGCCGCCACCACCTTGTCGGTGTCGGCGAGCAGCGGGAACCCGAAGCCGTGCCGCGACGCGAAGTCCTCGTGGCTCGGAAGACCCTGAGGCGAGACGGCGAGCACGTCCGCACCCAGACCCTCGAACTGGGCGAGTTCGTCGTTGTAGGCGTTCAGCTGCCGGGTGCACACCGCGGTGTTGTCCCCCGGGTAGAACACGAGCACCACCACCTTGCCGCGGTGTTCGGACAACCGGTGGCTCCGTCCGCCGGTTCCGGGGAGGTCGAAGTCCGGGGCGGCATCGCCCACTCCGACGCTCACCGTGCAACCTCCGCCATCATGGCCTCCGGGATGTCGAAATTGGAGAAGACGTCCTGCACGTCGTCGTTGTCGTCAAGCTCGTCCATGATGCGGAGGACCGCACGGGCATCCGCCGGATCGGTGACCTCGACCGTCATCGACGACACCATCGTGCTGACGGCCGAGAGCACCTCGAGGCCCGCCGCCTCGATTGCCGCCTTGAGGTCGAACACCCGCGACGGCTCGCACGACACATGCCAGGACTCCCCGTCGCGGGAGACGTCGTCCGCGCCGTGCTCGATCGCCACACCGACGACCGCGTCCTCCGCCACCGTGCCGGGCACGGTGACGATCCCCCGCCTCCCGAATTGCCATGACACTGCTCCGGGCTCTGCCATTGCCCCTCCGTGCTTCGTGAACAGCGACCGCACGTCGGACGCGGTGCGATTGCGGTTGTCGGTGAGCGCCTCGATCAGGATCGCGACGCCGCCCGGCGCATAGGCCTCGTAGGTGATCGCCTCGTACGCCGCACCCGTCTGCACGCCCGTGCCGCGCTTGATTGCGCGGTCGATGGCGTCGTTCGTCATCTGGGCGGCCTTCGCCTTCAGCACCACGGTGCGCAGCGCCGAGTTCGCCGACGGATCCCCGCCCCCCTCGCGCGCCGCCACCTCCAACTGCCTCGCCAACTTCGCAAACGCCTTTCCGCGCGCCTGGTCGAGCGCACCCTTCTTGCGCTTGATCGTCGCCCATTTCGAGTGGCCGGACATCGTCACACCTCCGCGAGGAATCCTACGAAGTGCCGGTGGATCCGGTCGTCGCCCGACAACTCCGGATGGAACGTCGCCCCGAGTGCGTTCCCGTGTCGCACCAGCACGGGCTCACCATCCAACGACGCGACCACCTCGACCGACTCGCCGCACCGCACGATCCGCGGCGCACGAATGAAGACCGCCCTCATGGGATCGTTCCCGCCGGGCACCGCAAGGTCCGTCTCGAAACTGTCGCGCTGCCGTCCGAACCCGTTTCGCCGCACCGTCACGTCGATCGCGCCCAGGCAGAACTGGTCCGGTCGGCCATCCACGATGGACGACGACAGGACGATGAGGCCGGCACACGTGCCGAGGACGGGCATTCCTCCGGCCAGGCGCGCCTCGATCGCGTCGCGAAGCCCGGACAACACGAGCAACTTGCAGATCGTCGTCGACTCGCCACCGGGCAGCACCAGGGCATTGACCGCCGCGAGATCCTCCGGGGTACGGACGTCCCGCACCACGGTGCCGCACCGCGCAAGCGCCGCGGCGTGCGCGGCGAACGCGCCCTGCAGGGCGAGGACGCCCGTCACCGGCCCCATGGCCGACGAGCCGCTACCAGCCGCGCTCGGCGAAGCGCTCCGCGACCTGGTCCATCCCGATGCCGGTCATCGGGGCGCCCAGCCCACGGCTGACCTTTGCAAGGATGTGCGGATCGCGGAAGTGCGTCGTGGCCTCGACGATCGCCTTCGCGCGCGGGGCCGGATCCGTGCTCTTGAAGATGCCCGAACCGACGAACACCGACTCGGCCCCGAGCTGCATCGCGAGCGCGGCATCGGCCGGCGTGGCGATGCCACCTGCGCAGAACAGCGGCACCTGCAGGCGCCCCGTCTCGGCGACCTCCTGCACGAGCGGGAGCGGTGCGGAGAGGCGCTTTGCCCAGTCGAACAGCTCCGCGGAATCGGCCTGCCCGATGCGACGGATGTCACCGAGGATCGAACGAAGGTGCCGCACGGCCTCCACCACGTTGCCGGTGCCCGCCTCGCCCTTCGAGCGGATCATCGCCGCGCCCTCGGAGATCCGCCGGAGCGCCTCGCCGAGATTCGTCGCCCCGCAGACGAAGGGCACGGAGAACGCGAGCTTGTCGATGTGGTGGGCCTCGTCGGCCGGCGTCAGCACCTCGGACTCGTCGATGAAGTCGACGCCCAGTGCCTCGAGGATCTGGGCCTCGACGAAGTGGCCGATGCGCGCCTTGGCCATGACCGGGATGGAGACCGCCCCGATGATCCCCTCGATCATCTCGGGGTCGCTCATCCGCGCGACGCCGCCGTCGCGGCGGATGTCCGCAGGCACGCGCTCGAGCGCCATCACCGCGACCGCTCCGGCGTCCTCGGCGATCTTCGCCTGCTCGGGGGTGACGACGTCCATGATCACGCCGCCCTTGAGCATCTCGGCGAGACCGCGCTTGACGGTCATGGAGCCCGACACGGGGCCGGATGAATTGGCGTCCTGCATGGACGTCATCGTACCGACGGACGCGCGGCCACGACCCGTCGAGCGGACAGGTCGCGGCCGTGGGCCGCGGCGATCACGGGTACTTGACGTCGTCGGGGTCGGTGCCCTCGTCGATCACTGCGACCGCATCGGGGCGGGCCACCATCACGAACGTCTGGCCGGGCGTCAACTTGATTGGCGCGCCCGCCGAATCGAGCAGCGAGAAGGGATCCAGGCGCGTGGGACGGTCCCACGTTCCCTCGTAGACGACGCCGTTGGTGAAGACGTACGCCTTGCCCCCGCCGATGGTCTTCGCCGCGGGGCTGTAGGCGCGCGAGTACACCACCTCGAGCACCACCACGTTCGGCATCGACACCGGGGTGCCGTCGCTGTCCTTCAACTCCTTGCCGTCCTGGGTCCGTGCGAACTCGCCGAACTCGGACTTCCATTCCCACAGGACCTTGACGCCGTCCATCTTGACCTTTGCACCCGCGACCGGCTTCGCCGACGACGCGTTTGCGTCGCTGTCCGAGCGGTAGGTGAACTGGGCCGGGGGCGGCCCCGCGCCCTCCACGCCGAGCGTCGCCGCGAACTCCCACAGCTTCGGCGGCGCCGCGAACAGGTTGTGCGGGGCGGGCCGGGAGTCGTCGCGGTCGTATGCGCCGGACTCCTGCGCATCGGTGAAGCTGAGGTTGATCAGGTCCGAGCGCTTGATGTTCGCCGTGACCTTCTCGTTGCCGCCGCTCCAGACGAAGAGCGGCCTGTTCAGCGACCCGACGAGGTCGATGTCCTGGAACCGCCCGCTTCGGACCGGTCCGACCAGCTCGGGCGTCTGGCTGTGGAACACGGCCGCGAACCGCGTGAGGCTCTCGACGTTCTCCTCGAAGATGATGTCGGCCTGGTTGAAGCCGACCTGCGGCTTGGCACGCGGATGGTTGTCGATCTTCACGACCATCGCCGAGCGGTCGAGGATCGACGGATCCGTGTTGGGCAGTCCGGTCAGCGGGTCGGTCACGACCGTGGGGACCGTCGTACCGGTCTCCACCGACGTCGACGGCAGCGCGACCGCGATCGTCTCGTCGGGGGCTGCGGACGTGCCCCCGCAGGCCGCGGCGAGGACCGCGAGCGAGCACGCCGCCGCGGCCAGTGCGAACGTACGGAAGGTCTTCGTGGATGCCATGGTCACATCTCCCTGAGCAATGCGATCCGCTCGCTGAGCGGGGGGTGGGTGTTGAAGAGCCTATGCCACGCGCCGAGCCTGCCGCCGTCGTTCACCCCGGACATCGGCTGCTCGATCCACATGTGCGCGGTGGCCATGCTCGCCGAGTGCGTCACGGCACCGTCGGCCTGCAGCTTCTCGAGTGCGCCGATCAGTCCCGGCGGATACCGCGTCATCCTCACCGCCGACACGTCGGCGAGCACCTCGCGCCTGCGGCTCACGGCAGCCTGCATCGCACGCGCGACGAGCGGCGAGACGACCAGGAGCACGAACCCGACGATCGCGAGCGGGTTGCTCCGGTCGCCCTGGTCGCCGTCGCGGCCGATCCGGCCGCCGTTCCACCACATCGTCCGGATCGCCACGTCCGTGATGATCGCGATCGTGCCGACCAGGGTCACCGCGAGCGTCGAGACGAGGATGTCGTAATTCTTGATGTGCGACAGCTCGTGGGCGATGACGCCCTCGAGCTCGACCCGGTTCATCTGCTCGAGGAGACCCGACGTGACCGCGATCGCCGCGTTCCGGGGGTTGCGGCCCGTCGCAAAGGCGTTCGGCGCAGGATCGTCGATCACGTAGACGCGCGGCTTCGGCAGGCCGCCCGCGATGCAGAGGCCCTCGACCAGGTTGTGGAGTCTCCGGTAGGTCGTCTCATCGGCGGGCCGGGCACGGCTGACGGCGAGCGCGATGGCGTCCGACTTCCAGTACGAGACGAACGCGAAGGTTGCCGCGACCACCAGCGCGACGAGCGTGCCGGCGGCGCCGAACCCCGTCAGCGCTCCGACGGACGCCCCGACGAGCACCGTCACGGCGACGAAACCGGCCATGAGCGCGAACGTGCGCCGCTTGTTGGATGCGATGAGGTCGTTCATCGGGGACCGCGGGTCAGAACGACACCGTCGGCGCCGTCCGAGCGGCGTCCTCGGCCTCGAAGTATTCGCGCGCGGCGAACCCGAACAGCCGTGCGACCACGACGCCGGGAATGGCCTGGATCGCATTGTTGTACGCGAGGACCGAGTCGCTGTAGAACTGTCGCGCGTAGGCGATCCGGCTCTCCGTGTTGGACAGTTCCTCCTGCAGGGACAGGAACCCCTGGTTCGCCTTGAGGTCGGGATACGCCTCAGCCAGCGCGAACAACTGACGGAGCGCACCGGTCAACTGGTTGTCCGCAGCGGCCTGCTCGTGGGGGGTCGGCCCCGCCGCCAGGGACGAACTGCGCGCCGCGACGACCGCCTCGAGCGCGGCGCGCTCGTGGGCCGCATAACCCTTCACCGTCTCGACGAGGTTCGGCACGAGGTCGAGGCGCCGCTTCAGCTGCACGTCGATCTGCGACCAGGCGTTGTCGACCTCGTTGCGCCGGCGGACGAGGGAGTTGTAGAGGAAGCCGGCGGCGAGGACGAGCACCACGACGACGGCGAGGATGATCCACGTCGCACTCATTGTCGCGAGTGTACGCCTAGCCGGAGGACCGGTCGGTGGCAGGCCCCCGCCGGAGGATGCGGTCCTCATAGAGCCGCAGCAGACGGCTCCTGCCGACGACGATCTCCTTGGACTCCTCGGCGTCCAGCAGCCCGCGGTAGATCGCAAGGTACGCCTCCGCAAGCGACGCCATTGAATAGCGCTCGGCCCGTTCCCGACCGCGGGCCACCAGCCCGTCGCGGAGCGACCCGTCGCCGAGCACCCGTCGGATCCCCGCGGCCAGCGCCGCAGGATCCCCGGGGGGCACGAGGAGCGCCTCGACTCCGTCCGACGCGACCTGGCGGTAGCCGTCGATGTCGCTCGCCACGAGCGGCGCACCGGCCGCCATGGCCTCGAGCAGCACGATCCCGAAGGACTCGCCTCCCAGCGACGGCGCACAGAAGACGGAGCACCGGTTCAAGCGGTCGATCTTGTCGTCCTCGGTCACCCTGCCCAGCCATTCGATCCGCCCGTCGCCCCGGACCGAGTCGCGCAATTGCTCGATGCCCGCCCCGTCGGACGCCACCCACAGCCGCACGTCGGCGGGCAGCGACGCCATCGCAGCGACGAGGACGTCGAGCCCCTTGCGCGGCTCGTACCTGCCGCAGAAGAAGAGGGTCGGGGTCGGCTCCCTGTCCGCCCCCTCGCGCCGGAAGCGCGACGTCTCGATTCCGTTGTACATCACGGCGTACTCGCCACCGAGGTAGCGGTGCGCGAGGTCGCGCGCCGCCTCCGACACGGCGACCCGCGCCGAGAGATGGTCCACGGCCCATCGCGCGGTGCGGTTCCAGACCCGGTACGACGCCGAGTCGCCCGCGGCGTGGAACGTGCCGACCGACGGCGCGAGTTGCAGGAGGAGCGCCGTCGCGGTCGGACCGGGAACCAGCGGCTCGTGGAGGTGCACCACGTCGAACGCCTCGTCGTTGAGCGCGCGGATGGTGCGGAGCGCCGCGGAGGGATCCGGAGCGACCGGTGCCACCGACCCGTTGTCGCTCGTCGGAAGGCTGCTGCCGAGGGGCGTGACGAAGGGTTCGGGAGGGGGACCGTCGCACGGCGCAAGCACGCGCACCTCGTGGCCCTTGCGCCGCATCTCGCGAGCGAGCCCGAGCGCCTGCGCCTGCACGCCCCCAGGGACGGAGACGCTGTAGGGGCTCACCATCGCCACGCGCAGCACGGATCCCCACCGTACGCCGTCCGCACAGAGACGGGCGTCCGTCGTCCGGACGGAGGATCAGTATCCGGGGTCGCTCGGCCAGTTCGGCTGGAAGAGGTGCCACTGCGACGGGGCGCGCCGGATGAGCACCTCCAGCTCCCCCACCAGCGACTGCGTCGTGCGCGCCACGTCCTCGCGCAGCGACCCCCGCCGCGACGCGTCGACCGGCGGACGGATCACCGCGTGGTGCCCGTCCGCTCGGCGCGTGAAATACGTGCCGACAGGGAGCAGGCGGGCACCGGTCCTGAGTGCGAAGAGCGCCGGCCCCGAGGGCACGGTCGTCCGCTCGCCGAAGAACTCCACCTCGACGCCCGTGCGGCGTCCGTCGCGCGGCAGGTCGCGGTCGCAGAGCAGGCAGACCACGCGGTTCTCCCTGAGCGCAGAGCCGACCCGCGTCGCCGCGGAGTCGTCGAGCGGGATCACCTCGATGCCGATGGAGGCGCGCAGCTCGGTGAACCACTCGAACAGCGCCTCGTTGTCCAGCGCCTCGGCGACCGCGCAGACGCCGAAGCCGCGCCCCGCGAGCCACCGCCCCGCCCACTCCCAGCCGCCGAGGTGCGGCAGCGCGAGGATCGTCCCGCGCCCTGCGGCGTGGGACTCCTCGATGTGGCGGAAGCCCTCGACGGTGAATCCCCGTTCGATTGCACCCTGCGAACGGGACGCGATGCGCAGCGTCTCGACGTAGTAACGGGCGTAGCTCTGGAAGGACTCCGCCACCGCCCGTCGCAGGGCGAAGCCGCGCAGCCCGGGGACGACGCGGCGCAGGTGCCGCTCGATCATCGCGCGACGGTCGCGCTGCGCGACGCTGAGCGGGGCTCCCACCACTGCCGGCACGCCCGATGCGAGCAGCGACGGAGCGAGGGACGCCACCACGGCCGCGGCCCGGAACGACGCGGCTGCCGCGGCGTCGCGGACCTCGTTGCGCCCGGTCACTCCTCGAAGAGACGCCGACGGCGGCGCGCCCTGCGCCGGTCGGTCCTGCGCTCGCCACGGCGCGACTCGCGCCGGGTGCGGCGCATCGCCTGCCGCTCGGCGACGAGCGGGCCGACGGCGGCCTGCCGCCACACCTTGACGAAGCGCTGCACCGCCGTGAACGTCGTCAGCACGAGCATCAGCCACAGCACCCACAGCAGCACCGGAGAGAAGAGGAGCCCGATGCAGAGGGCCACGATCCGCTCTGCGCGCTCCATCAGCCCACCCCTCGCATCGAGGCCGAGCGACTCCGCCTTGGCCCGCTGGTAGGACACCAGCATCGACGTCGCCATCACGGCGAACGGCAGCACCGTGAGCCTCGGATCGTGCACGGTCGCGACGTGCCACGCGACGCCACCGAGCACCACCGAGTCGCTCACCCTGTCGACCACCGAGTCGAAGAACGCCCCGCGCTGGCTCGCCTGGCCGGACGCCTTCGCGAGCGCCCCATCGAGCAGATCCGGCAGCGCCGACAGCACGACGAGCGCGAACCCCAGGCGCAGTTCGCCAGCGCCGATCGCGACGGCCGCCGCGACGGCCACGACGACGCCCATGAGGGTCAGGTGGTCGGCTGCGAGCCGCGTCCTTCCGAGGCGCTCGCCCACGGGGCGGATCGCCCGTTCGATGCTGGTTCGGAACCGACCGTCGAACACTCCGGCGAGCCTACCCCTGGGTTCGGGCGTCCTCGGGATTCGCCTCCACCAGCGACTCGACCACGGTGCCATTGATCGCATCGATCAGCACGAGCGCGCGCGTGGCCGGGGGATTCTCGCTGCTGTAGCAGAGGACCCGCCATGTCGGACGGCTCCGTACGCCCCGCCACACCTGCTGCGCGGATGCGTGGCCCACCGCGAACCCCGCTGCAGCGGACGCCCGAACGAGTGCGCCCGTCTCGTCGACGGTCATGCGCCACGACGAGGAGATGGCGTACGCGGCGAATGCAGCGAGGAGCGCACCCGCCCACGCGAGCCCGTCGTTCACCAAGGGGGA
This sequence comes from Ilumatobacteraceae bacterium, assembly GCA_044235415.1. Lineage (GTDB taxonomy): Bacteria > Actinomycetota > Acidimicrobiia > Acidimicrobiales > Ilumatobacteraceae > UBA3006. Next base: position 11,890 of record JBIIHV010000017.1, read on the forward strand.
CGCGGGTGCCGCGAGCCACCACGTCCAACAGGCCACCGAGACGACGAGGTAGATCGCGGCCGGCCACCGCCGCCTGCTGTTGTCAGGGAACTGGTACGGCCCGACGAACGCCGAGGCGTCGAGGTCCCCGGGCAACTGGTCGCGAACCTCGTCGTCGGCCGCGCTCATGCCACCGACTCCGACCACCGTCGCGACACGCGGCCCCACGTCGTCCCGAGCGCCTCCGGAAGGATCTTCGTGTTCGCCACCGACACCATGAAGTTGGAGTCGCCACCCCACCTCGGCACCACGTGGACGTGCAGGTGCTGCGCGATGCTGCCACCCGCGGCCGCACCGAGGTTGACGCCGACGTTCACGCCGTGCGGCCGGTACTCGACCTTCAGCACCGTCACGGCCTGCTGCACCATGAGCCACAACTCGTTCCGCTCCCCGTCGTCCAGCAGCTCGAGATCCCCCACCTCGCGGTACGGCAGCACCAGCACGTGTCCGCAGGAGTACGGAAAGGCGTTCAGGATCGCAAAGCACCTGTTTCCGCGCCGGACGATGAACGACTCGTCGTCCGCCATGCCCGACTCGAGGATCGACGAGAAGACCGACTTGTCGCCGCTTCCACGTCCGGTTCCGCGCTGCACGTAGTCCGCGCGCCATCCGTTCCAGAGGTGATCAAGCAACGGACGTCCCCGCCGTCTCGACCCGGAGACCGTCGATGAACTGCCCGACCGGAACGCCGCGCACGACCTCGCCGCCCCGGGGATTGACCCCCACGGTGCCGTCGCGCACATCGTCGGCCCCCACCACCAGCACGTACGGCAGCCGTTCCATCTTCGCCGAACGGATCCGCTTCCCCAGCTGTTCGTCGGCCGCGACCCAGTCTGCGCGGAACCCGGCGGCGACCAGCGCGTCGCGCACCGACTCCGCATACCCGTCGTGCTCGCTCGTCACGCCGAGCACCCTCACCTGCACGGGCGCGAGCCACGCCGGGAAGGACCCGCCGTAGTGCTCGAGCAGCACGCCGAAGAAGCGCTCCACCGAGCCGAAGAGGGCGCGGTGCAGCATGATCGGTCGGCGCCTCGTGTTGTCGCTCGCCACGTACTCCAGCCCGAAACGATCGGGGAGGTTGAAGTCGCACTGGATCGTGCTCAACTGCCACTTCCGGCCGATCGCGTCGCGGACGTCGATGTCGATCTTCGGACCGTAGAAGGCCGCATCCCCCTCCTTCACGGAGTACTCGACCCCGTGCCGTTCCAGCGCCTCGCGAAGTGCCGCAGTCGCACGACCCCAGATCTCGTCCGAACCGACCGACTTGGCGGGATCACGCGTCGACAGGTTGAAGCCGAAGTCCTCGAAGCCGAACGCCCTGAGCACCGACACGACGAAGTCGAGCAGCGACTCGATCTCGTCGGTCAGCTGCTCCTCCGTGCAGAAGATGTGGCTGTCGTCCTGGGTGAAGCCGCGGATGCGAAGAAGCCCGTGCAGAGTGCCGGCGCGCTCGTAGCGGTACACCGTGCCGAGCTCGAAGAGCCGCAGCGGCAGCTCGCGGTAGCTGCGCTGGCGCTCGCGGAAGATCAGGCAGTGCATCGGGCAATTCATGGGCTTCGGGTAGTAGGTCCGGTTGTCCTTGTGCTTGGGGGGTTTGTTG
>JBIIHV010000172.1:0-4202 GCA_044235415.1 Ilumatobacteraceae bacterium
GGGAGGTTGGGCAGCACCGCCGAGGCCACGAGGTCGAGGTGGTCGAGGTCGGCCAGGTCGAGCACCTGCAGGTAGGTGCGCTGCACGCCCCGCGAGGTCCACAGGGCGAGGCGCTCGATGAGCTCGTTTGGCGTGCCGCACAGGCCGTTGGCGCGCAGCTCGACCGGATCGCGCCCGATGGCGGCGGCGCGCCGGGCCACCTCGGCCTCGTTCTCGCCGCAGGCGAGGCACAGTGCGACGGACATCGTCATCGAGGCTGGGTCGCGGCCGATCGACCCGCATGCTGCGCGCACCCGGTCTCGCTGGCGCTCGAACTCGCCCTCTCCGGGGAATGCGACGTTGAACTCCGCGGCGTGGCGTGCCGCGAGCATCGGCGTGCGCACGGCGCCGCGGCCACCCACGATGATCGGCGGCGGCGATTGGATCGGCTTTGGCAGGGCGGGGGACTCGACGACGGAGTAGTGGCGGCCGGTGAAGGAGAAGGTGTCGCCGGGGGGCGTGCGCCACAGGCCGTCTACGACGGCGAGCTGCTCCTCGAGCACGTCGAAGCGCTCGCGCACCTCGGGAAAGGCGATGCCATACGCACGGTGTTCGGCGTCGAACCAGCCGGCGCCGAGCCCCAGCTCGACGCGTCCGCCGGACATGTCGTCGACGTTCGCGACGGAGATCGCGAGCACGCCGGGGTGGCGGAACGTCGCCGAGTTGACGAGCGTGCCGAGCCGGATGCGCGTCGTGTCGCGTGCGAGGCCGGCGAGGGTGGTCCACGCGTCGCTCGGACCCGGCAGACCGTCGACGCTTCCCATCTTGAGGTAGTGGTCGGAGCGGAAGAACGCATCGAAGCCGAGCTGCTCGGCGCGTCGCGCGACGGCGAGCAGATTGGAGTACCGCGCGCCCTGCTGCGGTTCGGTGAAGATGCGCAACTGCATGCCGCGAGGGTACGACACGGAGCGTTTCACTCCGGTGTTGGTAGCGTGAGCCTCTGGCGACGTGGCCGAATGGTTCAGGCAAGGGCCTGCAAAGCCCTGTATCCGGGTTCGATTCCCGGCGTCGCCTCCACTGTCGTTCAGCGCGATTCGTGCCTGATGCGCGGCTCCGTCGGGCGCATCATCCTCATCGCCAGTCGTGACGACGGGGACGTACGTCACTGTTTCCGGCCTCGGATACGGTTGGGCCCTCGGGCTTTGGGGGCGGGCGAAATGGCGCAGACGGTGAACCCCGGGGGACGGCTCGCCCGCAGGACGGGTATCCGAACCCGACTCCGCTACCGCGTCGACGTCGCGTTGGCGCGTGGCCCGTTCACATTGATCGTCTGGCTGGGAATGCTGACCCTCGCCGTGATCGTCCTCGCAACGTCGATCATGACCGTCTTCAAGATGACCGGTTTCAACGGCGAGGAGGAGCGGCTCGATCCGCTCGAGGCCTTCTGGCAATCGCTCCTCCGGGTGCTCGACGCTGGCACCTTCGCGGGCGACACCGGCTGGACCGCCCGGATGCTTGCGCTGGTCGTCACTTTGGTCGGAATCTTCATCGCCGGCAGCCTCATCGGTCTCATCGCGAACAGCGTCGACCAGCGCATCGGAGAGTTGCGCCGTGGGCGAAGCGTGGTGCTCGAGCACGACCACACCCTGATCCTCGGATGGTCGCCGAGGGTGCCGGCGATCGTCGCCGAACTGACCATTGCCAACGACAGCAGGGCGCGCGCGGCAATCGTGGTGCTCGCGCCCCACGACAAGACGGAGATGGAGGACGCGCTCCGGTCGTTCACCAGGGAACACCGGTCCACGCGGATCGTCTGCCGCAGCGGGGAAGCCTGGTCGGCGGCCAACCTCGAGATGGTCAACGTCACGGGAGCGCGGTCGATCATCGTCGTCGGCGACGGGTCCGACGCCGATGCGACGACCGTGAAGGTGCTGCTCGCCATCCGGGCCCATCGTGCGGCGGCGGGTGCCGCCGAAGGGGCTCACGTCGTCGCCGAGATTGCGTCGCGCGAGATTGCCGGATCGTTGCGCGCGCTGTTCGGACCGGGCCTCGTCGCCATCCAGTCCGATGACGTCGTCGCCGAGCTCACTGCGCAGGCGTGCCGCAAGCGCGGGCTCGGAGCAGTGTTCCGTGAACTGCTCGACTTCGACGGCCACGAGATCTATTTCGCTTCGTTCCCCGAGCTCACGGGTCGCACGTACGCGGAGTGTCAGTCGTCGTTCGAGTCGTCCTCGATCATCGGGATCCTGGACGGCGCTGGCACCGTGGTCCTGAGTCCCTCGTCCACGACGTTGCTGGCCGATGGAGACCAGCTCATCGGAATCTCCGAGGACGATTCAACCTTCGTGGCACTGCCGCCTTCGCGCACGCCGCGCGTCGGCACCCCGAGATCCGACTCCGATGGTGGTGGTCCCCGTCGCGTGGTCATTGCGGGCTGGAGCGACCTCGGCCCCCGGGTCGTCCACGAGCTCGACGAGTTTCTCGACGAGCGGACGACGATCGAGATCATGGTCGATCCAGGTCGCGTCGACCCCCGGCGGGTTCGCGAGTCGTTGGTCGTGAAGCACGTCGCCATCGAGGTGAGCGAGCTGTCCGGCGGGCCGGAGTTCGTGGCGGAGCACGCCGCACGGCGCTCGTTCCACGAGGTGATCGTGCTCGGCTACCGGGACACCGGCGAGGACGATGCCGACGCCCACACGCTCCTCACGCTCCTTGCATTCCAGCAGGTGCGCGGCGACGAGACGCTCGGACCGGTGCGCATGGTGGCTGAGCTGCTCGACCAGCGAAACGCCCCTCTTGCGCAAGTCAGTGGCGCCGACGACTTCATCGTGAGCGACGAGCTGACGAGCATGCTTCTTGCCCAGCTGAGCGAGCGCCACGAACTCGAGCAGGTGTTCCTCGACCTGTTCTCACCGACGGGGTGCTCGGTCGAGCTCGTGCCGGCCGACCGGTATGGGGGAGCAGAAGCAACGTGCTTCGGCGACATCGTCGCGACCGCCGCGACGCTCGGGCACAGTGCGATCGGCTACCGGTCGGTCGCGACCGGCGAGGTCGTGGTCAATCCCCCGAAGTCACAGGTGCTGTCACTCCAACCCGGGGATGACGTCGTCTCGGTTGCGCCGCACGGCCGCTGAGGTTCAACTGCTCGTGGGCGCACCACCGAGGCACCCCACGACCGTCACATCCGGCCGCCGTACCCCTGGCAGGGCCAGCCCGGCACGGGTCCGTCGAATGCCGACATCGGCTTCGGACCGAGCTTCGACTGGATCTCCGAGCGCAGCGGCTCGTCGAAGACCGACCACGGGCAGACCGTGACGTCGTCGATCGCCACGACGTAGTCGAAGTTCGACGCCTGGCGGGTGCCCTGCGTGTAGCCGATGATCTCGCCGGGCTGGAAGACGACCTCCCGGACCGGAACCTGTCGGTCGTCCGCCGACACCTGTGTGCCGTCGGGGAGCCACCACGTGGCGAACTGGCCCGGATGCCCCCAGGCGTTTCGCACCCGCTGGCTCGGCTCGGTGATGTGGTTGATGCGAATCTGGGTGTTGCACGACACAACGAAGAACAGGTCCCAATCCGTCTCCCGCATCGCGAGTTGGTTGGGGACCGATGCCGTGTCCTTCGGGCGTATCTTGACGAGCAGCATTGGAGCGGGCGCGTAGATCGGGATTCGAAGGTCTGGTGAGGCAACGGTGACATAGGCGAATCGTGGATCGGCCCCTCCGCCGTCGCTGCCGTTGACGATGATCTTGATGTCTCCGAGGTCGAAGGGGCGGTGGGTGAACGCACCGCGCGAGATCTTGACCGGGGGGTTCACGCGGATGTTGTTGGTCCGACACGTTCCGTTGCGCGACCAGGTTGTCGACGCCGAACCGGAAGATGATCTCGACGGTCTCACGGTCCACGTCAAGCCGGCGGTTGTCTTCGTGCAGGTATAGGTCGCGCCGCTCACCGTCCGCTGTTGCCCCGCCTTTGGGCATCGGGAGCCCCCGATCGCGAACGTACCCGCCTGTACCGCGACCGTCGACGAGCACGCCAGGGCGAGGGTTGCGGCGAAGACCATGGTTCTGGGCCTGAACATAGACGCGACGCTACCTGTGCTGCCGAAGGGCAAGCCTCAACGGTTCGCGCGAGGCGTGCCGCCGTGTCGTGCCGATTCGACACCCGTGCCGACGGTGCGTTCGGGCACCGTGTCGGGCTGCAGCGTGCGCGTCAGCGGTGGC
>JBIIHV010000173.1:0-4198 GCA_044235415.1 Ilumatobacteraceae bacterium
GAGGCTGCGACCACGGATGGCGACGGATGCTGTGACGCACTCGAACGGCACGGCGCAGCGGTCGCCGGCTCGGTGTGCGCGGTGATCGGCGCGGGGGCGACGGCGCGATCGGTCGTCGCTGCGCTCGGCCGGCGAGGGGCCGCGGCGGTCCTCGTGGTCAACCGGACCCGCGAGCGGGCCGGTGCTGCGGCGGCGCTCGCAACCATGGCGCGCGTCGCGGACCCGGCGGACGTCGCGTCGGCGCGCATCGTCGTGAACTGCACGACGGTGGGCATGGGGACGTGGGAGTCGCCCGTCGCCGCGGGACTCGTCGGAACGGGCACGACGGTGCTCGACGCCGTGTACCACCCGGTCAGGACGCGGTTCCTCGCGGAGTCGGAGGCGGCCGGGGCGACCTGCATCGACGGCGTGTGGATGCTCGCGCACCAGGCCGCGCGCCAGCAGGAGCGGTGGTTCGGATCCCTTCCCGACGCGGAGGCGATGTACGCCGCAGCGGTCGCGGAACTCGCCCGCAGGTAACCTGTCGCGGTGCTGCGCTACCTCACCGCGGGCGAGAGCCACGGGCAGGCGCTCGTGGTGGTGGTCGAGGGCATGGTCGCCGGACTCCCCGTCACCGCCGAGCAGATCCAGTCCGAGCTCGCGCGCCGCAGGCTCGGCTACGGGCGTGGCCCACGCCAGCGGTTCGAGGCCGACGACATCGAGCTGCTGGGCGGCATCCGGCACGGCCGCACGCTCGGCTCGCCGATCTCGATCCTGATCCGCAACTCGGAGTGGTTCCGCAGCGACAAGTGGCACCAGGAGATGTCGCCCGCTCCGGGTCGCACCGATTCGCCGCTGACGGCACCTCGCCCCGGTCACGCCGACCTGACCGGCATGCAGAAGTACGGCTTTTCCGACGCGCGCGACGTGCTCGAGCGCGCGAGCGCCCGCGAGACGGCGGCCCGTGTCGCGGCCGGCGCGGTCGCCAAGCTGCTGCTCGCGGAGCTGGGCACGACGGTCATCTCCCACGTGATTCAGATGGGATCCGCGCGCAGTGCGTCTCGGCGTCCGTCCCCCGGGGACCTCGCCGCGGTCGACGAGTCGCCCGTCCGGTGCTTCGATGCCGGCGCGGAGGCCGCAATGGTCGCCGAAGTCGAGGGTGCGGCGCGCGACGGCGACAGTCTCGGCGGCGTCGTCGAGGTACTCGGGTACGGCGTGCCCACCGGTCTCGGCTCGTACGTGCACTGGGACCGCAAGTTGGACGGGCTGCTCGCGCAGGCGATCCTGTCGATCCAGGCCGTGAAGGGCGTGGAGGTCGGCGACGGCTTCGAGGTCGCGGGACGGCGCGGCAGCGAGGCGCACGACCCGATCGTCTGGGACGAGGGATCGCGCGCCTACCGGCGCGAGGGAACCCGCGCGGGCGGCACGGAGGGTGGCATGAGCACGGGCGAACTGCTCGTCGTCCGTGCCGCGATGAAGCCGCTCGCCACGCTCAACCGGCCCGTGCTCGCCACGGTGGACGTCGTCACCAAGGAGTCGACGGTGAGCTTCAAGGAGCGCACCGACGTGACGGCCGTGCCGGCAATGGGCGTGGTCGCGGAGACGATGGTCGCCCTCGTCCTCGCCTCGGAGGCCCTGCGCAAGTTCGGCGGGGACTCGCTCGACGAGTTCCGCCGCAACGCGGCGTCATTCGCTGCGTCCGTCCAATCGTGACCGGACCCGTGGTGCTCGTCGGGCTGATGGGGGCGGGAAAGACGACGGTGGGACGTCTCCTCGCGGCGCGCATTGGCGTGCCGCACGTGGACCTCGATGCGTTGATCGAGTCGCGCGAGGGACGGAGCGTGGGCGAGATCTTCGCGGCGGATGGCGAGTCCGCGTTCCGCGAGATCGAGCGCCGCGAGCTTGCCGCGGCGATGGGTGCCGGTGCGTGCGTGGTGTCGACGGGCGGCGGAGTGGTCGAACTCGAGGAGAACCGTCGCGTGCTCCGCTCGGCCAGGTTCGTGGCGTGGCTCGACGCGCCAACGGCGTTGCTCGCGGCGCGGGTGGGCGACGGTGCGGGGCGGCCGCTCCTCACCGAGGGAGCGGAGACGGTCCTCGGCCGTCTCGCGGATCGTCGGGAGGCGTGGTACGCGTCGGTTGCGGATCTCCGTGTCGACACCTCCGACCAGACCCCCGAGGAGGTGGCGGACTCCCTGGCGGCGGCCGTCGTCGGGTTGGCGTCGTGAGCATCTCCGTCACGGTCTCGCTCGGTGACCGGTCGTATCCGGTGCTGGTGGGCCGGGGGGCGGTCGGCCGGCTCGGGGAGATGGTTCCCACCGGAGCCGAGCGCGTGCTCGTCGTGACGCAGTCTGGCGTCCCGCTCGATGCGGCGGGCGTGCTGCGCGGCGCAGGCCTCGACGTCGCAACGGTGGAGATCGGCAGGGGCGAGGCCGCGAAGTCGCTGGCGACGGTGGAGGAGATCCTCGGGCGGCTGTCGGCGCTCGGTGCGACGCGCCGCGACCTGGTGGTGGGGGCCGGCGGGGGAATGGTGACCGATGTCGCGGGATTCGCGGCCTCGCTCTGGCACCGAGGCATCCGCGTCGTCCACGTGGCGACGACCCTCCTCGCGATGGTCGACGCCGCGATCGGCGGCAAGACCGGCGTGAACCTCGGCCACGGGAAGAACCTCGTCGGCACGTTCTGGCAGCCGTCGGGTGTCATCTGCGACACGGCCGCGCTCGACGGACTCCCCCCGCGCGAGGTGCGCTGCGGCCACGGGGAGATGGCGAAGTACCACTTCCTCACCGGTGACGACCTCCTCGGTCTGCAGCTCGAGGAGCGGATCGCCCGGTGCGTGGCGATCAAGGCGGAGGTGGTGGCCTCGGACGAGCGCGAGTCCGGGCGCCGCGCGATCCTCAACTACGGGCACACGCTCGCGCACGCGCTCGAGATCGAGACCGGCTTTGCCTTGGCCCACGGCGAGGCCGTCGCGGTCGGCATCGCGTACGCTGCGCGGCTCGCCCGGCGGCTCGGGCGGATCGGGGACGACAGGGTCGGCCAGCACCTGCGCGTACTGGAGGAGTACGGGCTGGAGTCCGGCCTGCCTGCGTCGTCCGATCCGGGGCGCCTCGTCACGTTGATGCACGGCGACAAGAAGGCGCTCGATGGACTGACCTTCGTGCTGGATGGTCCCCGCGGCGTCGAGGTCGTGCCGGGTGTCGACGCGGTGGTGGCGCGGGAAGCGCTCGCCGACATGGCGGTACGCTGACCGCCATGCCGCGTTCGGTGCTGCTGGTGAGCGGCCCGAACCTCGGGCTCCTCGGCCAGCGGGAGCCCCACATCTACGGCACGGCGACGCTGGATGACCACGTGCGCGCCGCGCGGGACGAGGCCTCCACCCTCGGTCTCGCCCTCGTCCACGAACAGACCGAGCGCGCATCCCGTGTGGTCGAGCTGGTGCACTCTGCCCGGGGCGCGCACGACGCGATCGTCGTCAACCCCGGGGCATTCACGCACTACGCGTGGAGCATCCACGACGCCTTGGCGGCGTTCGACGGAGTGGTCGTCGAGCTGCACCTCTCGAACCCGGCAAACCGCGAGGAATGGCGGCACACGAGCGTGGTGTCGCCGGTGGCCGACGGCGTCGTGGCCGGATTCGGCGCGGCGGGGTACCGGCTCGCGGTGCGCGCCGTGGCCATGCTGCTCGGCGCGTGAACGTCCGGGTACCGGTCCGGGTCACGGGGCGCGCCGAGCGCGCATGGGGGTCCGTTGCGGGGTCTGGCGCCGCTGCCGTGCTGGTCGTCGATCCCCTCGACATCCGCTGGCTCACGGGATTCACCGGATCGGCCGGCGTCGTCGTGCTCGGACCCCGTGCCGTCCTCGTCGTGGACGGGCGGTACCGCGACCAGGCGGCCGAACAGGTGTCGGCGTCGGGGTGTGCCGCCGAGGTGCTCGTCGCGGAGATCGGATCGACCGTCGACGACGAAGCCGTCCGGCTCGTCGATGGCACGGTGGGCTTCGACCCGGCCGTCACGACCGTGGCCCGGACGGCACGGTGGCGTGCGGCAGGCGCCCCGGCGCTCGTCGAGGTCGGCGGATTCGCGGCGATGCGGATGGTGAAGGAGCCTGACGAGATCGCGCGGATCGAGCGGGCAGCTGCCATCGCTGACCGCGCACTGGCGGGCACCGAGGTGCGTCCTGGTGCGACGGAGGAAGACGTCCGCAACCGTCTCGAGGAGTC
>JBIIHV010000018.1:0-13322 GCA_044235415.1 Ilumatobacteraceae bacterium
GAGCAGGACGGACGCCCCCACCGTCGGCGTCGAGCCCCACGTCGCCGCAACCGCCGCCAAGCCGAGGAACGGTGCCGCGATGGAGAACGACGTCGCGAACCTTCTCCGCGTCACGGAGCCAGCCTAAGGACGTCCGTTAGATTCCATCCAGTGACCAGCGTCCAGCACAGCGGTGGCAGGCGCGTCGTCACGATCATCGCGTACCACTACGTCCGCCCGCTCGCCCGTACGCGTTTCCCCGGCATCAAGGGATGCGACATGGCGACGTTCGTCGCGCAAGTCGACGACGTCGCGAGCTCGCACGACATGGTCTCGGTCGAGGACCTCGTGGCAGCGCTCGATGGCCGGACGGATCTGCCGGAGCGAGCCGCGCTCCTGACCTTCGACGACGGCTTCCGCGACCACTTTGACTACGTCCTCCCCGTGCTGCACGAACGTGGGATCGCCGGCTGCTTCTTCCCTCCCGCCTCCGCGGTGGAGGACCACGTCCTCCTCGACGTCCACAAGGCGCACTTCCTCCTTGCCTCCGGCGCCGACCCCGGGGCGATCTGCGACGACATCGACGCATGGGTGGTGGAGCACCGTCTCGGGGATCCCGCGCGCTTCGCGGCGGACTTCCGGAAGCCTTCCCCCCGGGATCCAGCCGAGGTCATCTACGTGAAACGGATGCTGCAACGCGGGCTTCCGGCTGCGCACCGCGGGTCGCTCGCAAGCGAACTGTTCAGGCGCCACGTGTCGGCGGACGAGGCCGCGTTCGCCGAGGAGCTGTATTGCACGGCACCACAGCTCGCGCTGATGTCCAGACTCGGGATGCACATCGGCAGCCACGGGCACGGGCACCATTGGCTCTCCACGCTCGATCAGGACGCGCAGCGCACCGACCTGCTCCGGTCGATCGAGTTCCTCGACCGGATCACCGGCCCGGGCGCACTCAGGACGCTGTGCTATCCGTACGGCGACCACGACGACAGCGCCCGCGCCACCGCGCGGAGCCTCGGCTTCTCGCTCGCCCTCGCCGACCACCATGGTGTCGCGAATCTCGAACTCGACGACCGTTGGGCCCTGCCACGGATCAGTACGAGCGACTATCCGCTTCACTGACCCACCACCACGTTTGCAACGACGAGTACGGTCAGGCGTCGTGTCGGGAACCGATTCGACCTCGTTCAGGATCGCCGGCGCCGACGACATCGCGGCAATCCGCGGATTCATCGAGGAGCACTGGCGATCGGGCCACGTGCTCGCCCGCGATGAGTCGCTCCTCCGTTGGCAGCACCTCGAGGCGGACGGCCGGCTGGACTTCGTCGTAGCCGAGCGCGGCGACTCGATCCTGGGCATCCTCGGCTTCATCGACCAGGGCCGGTTCGATCCGTCGCACCGTGGCGAGAGCGTCTCCCTCACCACGTGGATCGCACGAACCGACGTCCCCACCACCGGGGTCGGGGCAGGGCTCGTCCGCCATCTCGCCCGCACGTTGCGCCCCGCACTGATCTCGACCATCGGCGTCGCAACGCCCGCACAGACGATGCTCCGGCTGCTTGGCTACCAGACCGGCACGATGGACCACCACGTCGTCCTCAATCCATCGCGGCGGCGGTTCGACCTGGCCGTGGTCTCCGGAGACGCACCCAGGCACGGATCCGTGCCGGGTCGCGCCTCCGTGACGTGGATGGGACCGTGTTCGGCCCTCCCCTCCGGTACCGCGGAGCTCTTCGAGCGCCACAACTCGTCGTTTCTTCCCGCAAAGTCCGCCCGGTACTTCTCTGCGCGATTCACCGGTCACCCGCAGTACGACTACCGCGCCATCGTGCTGGACACCGCGGACGGTGCGTCGTGCGTGCTCGTCTGTCGCACCATCGAAGCACCCGGGGCCAGCGTCATGAGGTGCGTCGACGCCGTCGGCCAACTACATGCACCGGGAATCGGAGCGGCCCTCGGTGCACTGCTCGCCGACGAGGGACACGAATACCTCGACATCGTGCACCATGCCAGCTCGGATGCACCCTCTGAGAGCGCCGGGTTCCAGCGAGTCGGTCCCGGCACCGGCATCGAACTGCCGGGGTTCTTCGAACCGTTCGTCCGCGAGTGGCGGGAACTCCGCTTTGCGCACCAGATCGGCCCGCACGAAGTACGGGGCATCCATCTGTTCCTCGCGGACAGCGACCAGGACCGGCCGAACCGGCCGGCGGCCGAACGTTCCGCGCGCTAGCGGCTGAGGAGCCGCTCTACTTCGAGCACGAGCAGCGGAAGGGACGTCAGGTCGGCCATGTCCTCGTCCGAGAACTCCACGCCGAACTCGCTCTCGAGCGAGATCATCAGGTTGAGGTGACCGAGGGAATCCCACTTCTCCACCGTGTCGGCGCTCGCGTCGGCGCCGAGCGAGTCGGCCGGGACCCCGAACACCGCCGACATCACGCCGCGGATTCGGTCCTCAATCATCGACTCGTACGGTAATCCAGGTCGGCGCTTCCAGCGGCGCCGCCCCGGTGCGTCGCACCCACGTCGATCCGGCAGCATCAGCCCGGGCCATCTCGAAGCCGTGCCGTCCGTACAGATCGGCTGTCTGCTGATTGCGGGCCGACGGCACGAAGCGACCGGAGATCTGCTCCGCGCCACCGTCCTCGAGTCGTCCGCAGATCTCTGCCAGCGCCGCCGACTCGATCCCGCGGCCGAGGACACGGCACGACAGCAGGAGGTTGGCGATCTCGGCGGCGGCACCGTGCCGGGCGACCAGGGCGAGACCGACGAGCCCGTGGTCGCCGAACCGGTCGGCGACATGGAACGACCACACCTCGTGGGTGCCCTCACCGACCATCGACGACAGCTCCTGCTCGGTGAGCCTGAGTGTGGTCAGGTTGAACTGGTTCGTCTTCATGGTCAGTTCACTGAGCCGCTGCATCCTCGAGGACTCGTTCCTCACCACCCGCAACACGATGTCCAGGGAGGCCAGGTACTCCTCGTGGGACCCGTACGAGGCCCGTTCCGCGAGGCTCGCCCGCCGCGACTCGTACTCTGCGGTTCGCCCGCTGCCCGTTCCGGGGGACAGGACCGCCGCGAAGTGCTCCACGACTTCCTCGATGACGGCCGGGTAGTCGGGAAGTCGAGAGGGAACCTGGACCACGACGACCTCGGGGAGCTGCGACGACACCGCCTCGCACTCGAACGAAGAGTCGTCGAGGAAGACGAAGCTGTCGATGCCGACGTTCAGCTCCGCTGCCAGGCCCCGGATCATCGAGGGCTTGTCGGTCCAACCGACGCTCGTTGCCACGAAGTCACCGGCGCGAAGCACCATCGAGGTGTGCGAGGCGAACACGGCGTCGACGTCGGCGGGCTCGTTCTTGGTGGCGAGGCACAGCAGGACGCCATGGTGCTGGAGGAACCTGATCCGCTGCTGGACGTGCCAGTAGACGTTCCCCGGATAGTCGTGCGGATCGAGCGCGATCCCCGCAACGCCATCCTCACCGACCACCCCACCCCACAGGGTGTTGTCGCAGTCGAGGACGAGCACCTTGTTGTAGCGCGAGCCGAACTCGCGCGACTGCAGCCACGTCAGCCTTGCCAGCTCATCGACCGCAGCGACCGAGAACGGGCTCTTCCCCCTGAAGTAGAGGCGGCGGTCCAGTGCTGCGGACTCCCCCAGACGCGACACCACTCGTCCGACGTCGACCAGCGCCACTGGCCGTGCCGACCTGATCGACGCGACGAGGCGCTCGACGATCGACGCGTGCCACGTCGGCAGATCGACCTGCGGCCCGATCGCAGCACCCGAGCCGTCGCGGTGGGGCAGGAGGACGATGAGCTCCACCGACGCAGGCAGGGCCCGTGCAGCCAGTTCCCATCTGGAGACGAAGCCCTCGACGATGTCGTCGCGTTCCTCGGCGGAGAGAACGTCGAAGGTGGCCGACAGCGCCGGGGAAAAATTGTCGATGAACGGCACGAAGACCGCGAAGTCAAGCTCCGCTCGCACCATGTCCCGTGCGTCCTCTATGGGGTTGTCGTATCCGCCGGACACCACCTCGAGGTCGACCCCCGAAGCGGCCGCGTACTTCTTCAGGCAGAGTTCGAACGGACCGAGGTTGACGGACGCGACGATGCCGATCCTCGCCTTCCGCCCGCCACCAGCCGACTCCAGCGCAGAGGAGATGAACGAAGGAACGCTGGAGATCGCCACGGTCCGGGCGTTTCCGCGCGGCCCGATCACGCCACCCGATCCGGTGGCTACCCCATCCACGCGCCACCGTTGACGTGAATGACCTGGCCGTTGACGTGCCCCGAGGCGGCGCCCACGAGGAACTCGACAGCGGAAGCCACGTCGTCCGGCTCGGCGATCCGGCGGTTCGGCGATCGCCGCGCCGCGACGAGCTGGGCACGTTCAGGAACGTCCATGAGGAACGGCGTGCGGCACATTCCCGGCGACACGCAGTTCGCCGTGATCCCATGGCGACCGAGCTCCGCGGCCTGGTAGCGCGTCAATGCGGCCAGGCCTGACTTCGCGATGCCGTACGCGGACCACCCCTCCGTCGGATCGCCGTACGACTCGTCGGATACGACGTTGACGATTCTTCCCCAGCCGTTCTCCCGCATCGTAGGGATGCACCGCTGGGCGAGGACCAGCGGTGCCCGCAGGTTCACGGCTAGCTGTGCATCGATCGCCTTCAACCCCACCTCGTCGACGCCGCACTTCGTGATCCGGGCCGAGGCCGCGTTCACGAGGACGTCGACTGCACCGTGCACGTCGAGGGCCGCCTCGGCCACGGCCACGACGTCCCGATCGTCACCAAGGTCGCCGTGCACGACCATTGCACGGCTCCCAGTCTGATTCTCGGAGATTTCGGACACGAGCCTCGTCGCGTCGTCGCGACGGGATCTGCAGTGGATGACGACGTGCAGCCCCGACGCGGCGAGCCGCAGGGCGATCGCACGGCCGATCCCACCCGTCCCACCCGTCACGAGCGCGACCTTCGTCCTGGTGGAACTCGCGCCCTGTCCGCGCACCTCCGGCTGCTCGAGGACCCGAATCCGACCGCGGCCACGGAGCACGGGCTGACCCGTCTGGTTGGTGATCAATGCGTCGACGTCGATGATCCGGTCGCGCTCGTGCTTTGCGGTCACCGTGCAGGCGACGGTCAACGTGTCGTCGATCCTGACCGGCAGGAGGAAATCGAATGACTGGGCGACCCAGAGTGCGCCGGGGCCGGGCAACTGCGTGCCGATGACCGTCGAGACGAACGATGCTCCGAGCATCCCGTGCACGACGCGTCCATGGAACGGCGTCCGGCGCGCGTAGTCGCCGTCGACATGGAGGGGATTGTCGTCCCCTGTCAACGACACGAAGGACGCGACGTCCGATTCGGTGATGGTCCTGACGATCGACCGCCGGTCACCCACCGCGATCGACGCAAAGTCGGAGAAGGATGCCGGTGGCACGCCCCCGAATGCTAACGACGTGCCGGAACCATCGGAGCCGTCGGGAATCTGTTCCCGACGTACCTACGCGACGGCGAAGCTCGTCATCGAGATCGACCCGAGCGCGCATCCACCCGTCACGATCCGCGCGGCTCCTCCCGATGCGCGAGCCACGCCCGCGACGTAGAGCGCCGGGATGAAGTGGTCGGGCGTCGGGTGCGCGAGGGTGAAGTCGCGGCGCTCACGGGCAGCCGCGAGCGTCGACGGGGCGTCGGCAAGTACCTCCCGTGCCCACGCGTCGAACTCCACCGCCCACGCGTGCCCTCCCTCGTCGTTCGACCAGTCGATGCGGCCGAGGTTGTGCACGAGGTTGCCGCTGCCGAGGATCAGCACGCCCTCGTCGCGCAGCGCGTCGAGCGATGCGCCGATTCGGACGTGGTCGTCGAACCCCAGCCGTGCGTCGATGGACAGCTGCACGACGGGCACGTCCGCAGCGGGATACATGTGCACCAGCACCGACCACGTGCCATGGTCGAGCCCCCACGCCGAGTCGTCGTGGACGACCCCAAGCGGAGCGAGCACTTCCGCCGTCCGCGCCGCGAGCCACGCGCTGCCCGGCGCGGGGTACTGCACG
This sequence comes from Ilumatobacteraceae bacterium, assembly GCA_044235415.1. GTDB lineage: Bacteria > Actinomycetota > Acidimicrobiia > Acidimicrobiales > Ilumatobacteraceae > UBA3006. Next base: position 6,041 of record JBIIHV010000018.1, read on the forward strand.
GCGGACAGCTCGGGAGGAAACCCCGAGAAGTCGTGGATCGTGCGCGGTAACGCCATTGACGTCACGGCGGTTGCACCGACGTACCAATGTGCCGAGATGGCGAGGATTGCCCGCGGCACCGGCATCGACCGGGCCGCTTCTGCCCACGCCATGGTGTGCCGGTTCGGCTGAAGCGCGTACATCGGACTCCCGTGGCCGACGAAAAGAGCGGACATGCGATCCATGGACGAGAAGATAGTTGCGTCCGCAACTACTTTGCAACTCTTCCGGGAGGGCTGCGTCCCGTCGATCGTCCTAGCGTCACGGGCGTGACGGAGTGGATCGACCTGACCCGGCGTGCCGCCTTTGCCTCCCACCGGCTGGTCGGGTGGATCTTCTGGGATCCCGGAGCAAAGGCGAACCTCGCGTCGCTCGGAGTCCCCGACGGACTCGGCCACTACATCGTGAATCGCGCGGCACCTCTCGCAGCCGCAGGGCCGGAGGTGGTCACTGCCGCATTCTTCTCGATCGCACCCGAGCTCGTCGGGTTCGCACTCCACCACGCCGCGCCGCACGTGTCGTGGCGGGACGTGACAGTGGCGCGCGATGCGGCGGTGGTCGACGGCCTGCGGCGGATCGCGCCGGAGGTGGCCGCACCACTCGAATCGCTCGCGAGCGATCTGTGGAGGACGGTCGACGCGCTCCCGGTGGCTGGCCGCGCACTCTTCGCGGCGCACAAGGCGTGGCCGCGACCCGACGATCCGCTGGCATCCGCGTGGAACGCCGTGAACGCCATCCGCGAGTGGCGTGGCGACGTGCACTGGGCGATCCTCGTCGCCGAGGGAATCGGACCCATCGAGGCCGGACTGCTCCACGACGCGTGGATGGGGTACCCCGACCACTGGCTGCCGAAGAGCCGCGGCGCGAGCGAGCTGCAGATCGCCGAAGGACTCGCAGCGCTCGCATCGCGCGGACTCGCCGATGAGGACCGGGTGAACGGGCGCGGCGTCGCATGGCGCCAGGACATCGAGGACCGCACCGATCGACTCTGCGCGCCCGCATGGGAGGCGTTCGGCGAGTCGAATGTCCTTGCGTTCCTCCGCGCGGTCGAGCCCGTGGGCGACCGCTTCCTCGCACACATCGACGCGACGGCCGGCGACCTCTGGATGCCCGCCGCACGTGCACGCAGGCCGCGCAAGTAGCCTCGGTGGTCCCGACATGACGACGTCGACCACCACCGATACCTCCGTCCGCGCGACCGGTCTCGTCAAGCGCTACGGCGATGTCACCGCGCTCGAAGGCCTCGACCTCGTGGTGGAGGGCGGCACCGTGGTCGGGCTGCTCGGCCCCAACGGCGCCGGCAAGACCACGGCGGTATCCATCCTCACGACGCTCGTCAAGCCCGACTCGGGCACGGCCACCGTCGCCGGTGTCGACCTTCTCGGCGATCCGAAGGGCGTCCGCTCTCGAATCGGCCTCTCCGGGCAGTACGCCGCGGTCGACGAGCACCTGACCGCGACCGAGAACCTCGAGATGATCGGCTGCCTCTACGGCATGCCGCGTCGCGAGGCCCGCAGGCGCGCCAACGAGCTGATCGAGCAGTTCCGGCTCTCGGAGGCGGCGAACCGTCCGTTGAAGACGTTCTCCGGCGGCATGCGCCGGCGCATCGACCTCGCGGGAGCGCTCATCGCCGATCCGCCCGTGCTGTTCCTGGACGAGCCGACGACGGGACTCGACCCGCGAAGCCGCGGCGAATTGTGGGACTCGATCCGCGACCGCGTGCGCGGCGGCACCACGGTGCTGCTGACGACGCAGTACCTCGAGGAGGCCGACCAACTGGCCGACGAGATCGTCGTGATCGACCACGGTCGCGCCATTGCCCGTGGCACGGCATCGGAGCTGAAGCGCCGCGTCGGCGGCGAGCACCTGGAGGTACACGTGCGCCCGGGGGCCGACGTGGCGACGGTGCGCGAGGTGCTCGCAACGGTGGCGACGGGCCCCCTGCGCGTGCACGCGGAGAACGGCGAGGTGTCTGCCCCCGTTGCGAACGGCGTCGACGCGCTGCGTACGGTGCTGAAGTCGCTCGAGGAGCGCAGCATCGACATCGCCGACATCGGCCTCCGTCGACCGACGCTCGACGACGTGTTCATGGAGCTCACCGGCCACGAAGCCACCGCAGCAGAGACAGAGGCCGCCTCGTGACCATGCTTCGCGACGCTGTGGTGGTGGCCCGGCGCAACGTCATCCGCATCCGCCGGGTGCCCGAGGTGATGACGTTCGTCCTCATCCAGCCGCTCATGTTCGTGCTGCTGTTCGCCTACGTGTTCGGCGGATCGATCGACATCCCCGGCGGCAGCTACCGAGAGTTCCTCATGGCCGGCATCTTCGCCCAGACCGTGGTGTTCGGCGCGACCTTCACCGGCGCCGGCCTCGCCGAGGACATGCAGAAGGGTCTGATCAACCGGTTCCGTTCGCTGCCGATGTCGCGTGCCGCGGTGGTCGCGGGGCGCACCGCCAGCGACGTCATCTACAACGCGCTCTCGATCACCATGATGTCGCTCGCCGGACTCGTCGTGGGTTGGCGCATCCGCGGCTCGTTCCTCGATGCGGTCGCCGGCTACGCGCTGCTGCTGTTCTTCTCGTACGCCTTCTCGTGGGTGATGGCCTGCATCGGCCTCGTCGTGCCCACGCCCGAGGTGGTGAACAACGCCTCGTTCGTCGTGCTCTTCCCGATGACCTTCATCGCCAACACCTTCGTGCCGTCGAGCAACCTGCCCGGCGTGCTGCGCCACTTCGCGGAATGGAACCCCGTGTCGGCGCTGACACAGGCGGCACGGGAGCTCTTCGGCAACATCCCGGCGGGCACGCCGGCAGAGACGTCGTGGCCGATGCGCAACAGCGCGCTGTACTGCCTCGTCTGGGCAGTGGCGCTGGTGGTGGTGTTCGCCCCGCTGGCGACGCGGCTCTACCGGCGCGCCGGCGCCCGCTAGCGACTCAGGCCCTCAACATCCCCGCCACGGCGAGCACAACGGCCTCACACGCCTCGCTGTCAACCTCAAAGTCCTGATTCCGATCGCACTCCCCGCCCTGAACCTGGGCGAAAGGGATCGACCGACTCTGCGCAAGCGTCGCAAAGTGGGTCTCACGGGAGTTGCCGTTGTGCACCTCGACCAACCCTTCGCCTCGGGTGAAGTATGCATGGGTGAGTCCCGCGCCGTAGACGCCCGCAAGAACCCCAACCCGTTGCATGAGTGCCATCTGCGACGGATAGTCGATGTCCTCCAACTCGAGCACCTTCACGTCGGTGATGCCGCGGAGCGCCTCGACGATCTCCGCCTCGTTGCGGATTCGGCGGAGCTTGGACTTGGCGCGACTCACCCACGCAACCGGAATTGGGGGACCGTCGAGTGCGACACCCAAGATGTTCACGTCCCGGACGAAGGCTGCAACCTCGGGGTGCAGGTAGCCGGAACCCAGGGGGTAAGGCCCCTGATTGGGGAGGATGCATTCCTCGACTTCGATCCACTCTCCATCGCCAAGCTCCACGACGCGACACGCGGGAAACATGGCCGTCAGCCGCGTTGCGGCGTGGTACTGATGCGGTCGCATCGGACCCGGCAGGACCAGCGTCACCGGCAGGTCGGAGAGGTGCCGCAGTATGAAGGCGCGGGACACCACGTCGCGGTTCCAGTGGAAGATGTTCGCGTTTCCCACCCACCAATTGAGGTTGAGCACTGGTCCTTCAATCCGTCGGGTCAGCGGAGGTCGAAGCGGTCCGGGGTTGATGACGCGCGAAAGATGTGATGGCGCGCTCTCGACGAGGAATCGCCCCCGATGGTCGAACACCCTCCCGTCTCCCGCGACGAGCGCCCCCTTAACCCGGCCACACCGGAACGCTCCCTGCACGAACCACCGGTCGCCATCGATCGGTGTCCGGATTGACCGAACGGGCCACTTGTAGTTCTCCTGGACGAAGGCGTCCATCCACGGCTGCGCAACTTCCACGCGTGCCGCCGGGACGAGTGTCTCCAACGAACCCTCGGCCAGCCGTCGCGATCCGAACACGGCGCGACTGGTCCTGCTGACCATCGCTCCGTAGCGCCCGGAGCGCGCCGTCGAAATCTTCGAATCTGCAAGGAGCTGATAGAGCCGCCGCAACCGTCTTCGGAGTGCCAGGCCGAACCGACGTCGGACGTTGTCGAGAGTCGCACGTCGCTTGGCCACCGTCGTGATCGTACCGATCGCCCTTTGAGTGGGCGCACGCAGGACGCGTCGATCGCATTCATCTCTTCCACACTCGCGCAACGACCTACCCTCCCGATCGCGGCGAGCGCCCTAGCCTTGGCGACGTGCGCGATGCGTTGCTGATCGTCGTCGGTGCGGTCGTCGGGGTGGTGGCCGACCGTCTCGTCGGTCCCCGATTGGATGCCTTGGCCAACCGACTGTGGCGCTGGTCGCGACGGCGGCGGACAAGCGGGGTCGTCGACGGGCGCATCGCCCGCCTCGGCGGCAGCGACCTCGTGGTGAAGTGCGCCGACGTGCGGACGGGGTGGAGCCCGTCGCAGGTGCGCATCAAGGTGCTCGGCGACCGCCCCGCGGTCGCCGACCTGATCGCGGAGTCGTTGGTGCGCGAGTCGCTGCCGGGTGCCACCGAGCTGCAGCGCGAGATCGACGACGTCCGCCGCCGCATGGATGGCGATGACGACGCGCAGTGGAACCTCGACCACCTCGGACCGCGCCTGATCGATCCGTCGCGCGACGACGACGAGCCCTACGTGCTGATCGAGGCCGACGTGCACGACTGGGCCACGCACCGCGTGCTGCGGGACCATGCCGAGGGATGGGCCACGGGCGATCCCTCGAGACACCTCGGACAGCTCCGTCGCGTCGACCGCTTGACGTCGACCACGCTGCGCGTCTTCCTCTCCGTGTTCACCGCCGACGGCACGATGGTGCTCGGCCGGCGCGGCACCAAGACCGGCATCGACTGCCCCGACACCCGGTGCACGCCGCTCGAGGCGTGGGTGCTGGCCAGCGACGCAGCGGGCGGTCGCGTCGACCTGCGCGCCGTTGTGGAGCGCGCACTCGACGACCAGTTCGGCACCGACGCGCGCGACGAGTTGCGCGATGCGAGCCTGGTGCTGCACACGATCGTGCTCAATCTGCGCACGTTGAACTGGTCGATCCTCGGGTACGTCGACTTCCGCAGGACGCGCATCGACGGCACGGGGATCCGCGCCGACCGTTCGCTTGCGCCCGCCGACCTGCACTGGATCGCCGACCCGCTCGAGTTCGTGCCGCTCCGGCGGAGGAACGTTCGGGCGCTGCTGAACGCCGGGTTCGACGGGTGGATGCCCGAGGCGGCGATGTGCACGCGGAACTCGCTCGCGCTTCGTGCGCCGTCGCTCCTAGGGCGCGGTGTCGCGAGCTAGCCGCGTCGCTGGTTCCCGCGTCCACTGGGCATGGGTGACGTTCACGGTGGCGTTCGTCACCCTGCTCGGCGCCGCGGGGTTCCGGAGCGCTCCCAGCATCCTCATCGATCCGTTGCGCGAGGAGTTCGGATGGGGCCGGGCGACGGTCGGCGCCGCCGTCAGCGTCAACGTCCTGCTCTTCGGACTCGTCGGACCGTTCGCCGCCGCCATGCAGCTCCGCTTCGGCCTCCGCCGTGTGACGATCATCGCCCTCGCGACCATCTCCCTCGGCGCGCTCGCGACCACACGCATGACTGCGGCATGGCAGCTCTTCGCGCTGTGGGGCGTGGTCGTCGGCACCGGCGCCGGAAGCCTCGCGACGGTGTTCGCCTCGACGGTGGTCGCGCGATGGTTCGTCGCGCACCGCGGGCTCGTCACCGGCGCGCTCACCGCGGCGAGCGCGAGCGGCCAGCTCGTCTTCCTCCCCGTGCTGTCCCGGCTCGCCGAGCAGCACGGGTGGCGCGCCGTCGGCACGACGATCGGCCTCTCGGCCGCCGCGGTCATCCCGGTCGTCGCGGCATTCCTGCGCAACTCCCCCGCCGACGTCGGCGCTCGGCCGCTCGGCGCACCCGACGACTACGAGCCGCCGGTGCCCGGCGGCAATCCGGTCAGATCGGCGCTGTCGGCACTCGCCGACTCGCGCCGCGACCGGATCTTCTGGCTGCTGTGGGGGTCGTTCCTCGTCTGCGGACTGTCCACCAACGGCCTCATCCAGACGCACTTCCTCTCCGCCGCGCACGACCACCATCTCTCGGCCGCGACCGCGTCGGGCTACCTCGCGCTCATCGGCGTCTTCGACGTGATCGGCACGATCCTCTCGGGCTGGCTGACCGACCGGTACGACCCCGCGAAGCTGCTGCTCGCCTACTACGCGCTCCGCGGACTGAGCCTGATCGTGCTGCAGCAGGCGCTCGCGGGGGGCGGGCTCGGCCTCGCGGGGTTCATGGTCTTCTACGGACTCGACTGGGTGGCGACCGTTCCGCCGACGGTCGCCTTGTGCGTCGACCGGTTCGGCGCGAGTCGCGGTCCGCTGGTCTACGGATGGGTCTTCGCGGGCCACCAGGTGGGTGCGGCGATCGCGGCGTGGGGTGCCGGCGTCATCCGCGACGTCACCGGCAGCTACGGCCCGGCGTTCGTCATCGCTGGACTGGCGTGCTTCGTCGCCGCGTGGGGAGCAAGTCGCCTGACGCGTCCTCGGCTCGCGGCGTCGTCGGTGCAGGCGAGCGCCCCGTAGGGTGCGGGACATGAAGGACCTCTTCTCGCTCAACGGCAGGATCGCACTCGTCACCGGAGGCTCGCGCGGCATCGGCGCCATGATCGTGCGCGGATTTCTCGAGCACGGCTGCTCGCGCGTCTACATCACCGCGCGCAAGGCGGCGCAATGCGACGCGGCGGCGGCCGAGCTGTCGCAGTACGGCGAGTGCGTGTCGCTGCCAGGCGACGTGTCCACCATGGAGGGCATCCAGCACCTCGCCGCGCAGATCGGCGAGCGCGAGGCGTCGCTCGACATCCTCGTCAACAACGCCGGCGCGGCGTGGGGCGCAGAGTTCGACACGTTCCCCGAGACGGGCTGGGACAAGGTGGTCGACCTCAACCTCAAGACGCCGTTCTTCCTCACGCAGGCGCTCGCGCCGCTGCTCCGCGCCGCCGGCGCGTCGGGGCGGCTCGCCAAGGTGATCAACATCGCGTCCATCGACGGCGTGACGATCAACCCGCTCGAGACGTATTCCTACGCGGGCAGCAAGGCCGGCCTGATCCACATGACGAAGCGGATGGCGCTGAAGCTGGCCAAGGAGAACGTCATCGTGAGCGCGATCGCCCCGGGCGCCTTC
>JBIIHV010000029.1:0-11100 GCA_044235415.1 Ilumatobacteraceae bacterium
GTCGGCGTACGACGGCGCGTCGCTGAAGCCGGAGAACGAGCGGCCGAGTGTGTAGCCGCGGAAGCGGAAGTAGCCCTCCGCCTTGCGGCCGACCGGGATCACGAGGTAGCCACGGCTGCGCAGCACATCGGCCTTGATCTCGCCCTCCGTCGCCCGGAGCACGCCGGCGTTGTAGCCGCCGCACAGGCCACGGTCGGCCGTGATCGCGACGTAGCACGTCGTGCGGATCTCGGGCCGCGACGCGAGGAACGGGGAGTCCGACCCGCTCGAGCCGGCGGCGAGGTCCTTCACCACCTCGGTGATGCGCTCGCTGTAGGGGACGGCTGCGGAGACGCGCTGCTGGGCCTTGACGATCCGCGACGCCGCGATGAGCTCCATCGCGCGCGTGATCTTCTTGGTCGCCTGCACCGAGCGGATCCGCCCGCGCAGGATGCGCTCCTGGCCGCCTGCCATCCGACTACTCCGTCGCCAGCGTCTTGGCGCTGCGGGCGTCGCCCGTCTCGCCAGCCGAGGTCTTGGTGGGATCCGCAGCACCGCCCGTCGTGGAGCGACGGAACGACGCCTTGAACGCCGACACGATGTCGCCGAGGTCCTTCGGCACGTCGGCCTTCGGGTCCTGCCGGATTCCCGACAGCACGGCGGCGTGGCGGGTGCGCATGTGCTCGAGCAACTCGGACTCGAAGCGGCGGACGTCTGCGACCGGGATGTCGTCGAGATGGCCGCGCGTGCCGGCGAAGATCGACACGACCTGCTCCTCCACGGGCATCGGGCTGTTCAACGACTGCTTGAGCAGTTCGACGAGCCGGTACCCGCGCTCGAGCTGCGCCTTCGACACCGCGTCGAGCTCGGAGCCGAACGTCGCGAACGCCTCCAGTTCGCGGAACTGCGCGAGGTCGAGCTTGAGCGTTCCCGAGACGCTCTTCATGGACTTGATCTGTGCGGCGCCGCCCACGCGAGACACCGAGATGCCCACGTCGACGGCCGGACGCACGCCCGACTTGAACAGGCTGTCCTGCAGGTACACCTGGCCGTCCGTGATCGAGATCACGTTGGTCGGGATGTACGCCGAGACGTCACCGGCCTTGGTCTCGATGACGGGCAGCGCGGTCAGCGATCCCGCCCCCTTCGCGTCGCTCAGCTTGGCTGCGCGCTCGAGCAGGCGGCTGTGCAGGTAGAACACGTCGCCGGGATACGCCTCGCGGCCCGGCGGGCGGCGCAGCAGCAGCGACATCTGGCGGTAGGCCTCGGCCTGCTTCGACAGGTCGTCGTACACCACGAGGGCGTGCTCGCCGTTCTCCATCCAGTGCTGGCCCATCGCACAGCCCGAGTAGGGCGCGAGGTACTTGAACGGCGCCGGATCGGACGCCGGCGCCGCGACGACCACCGTGTACTCGAGGGCGCCGAACTGGCGGAGCACCTCGACGGTTTGCGCAACGGTCGAGCCCTTCTGGCCGATCGCGACGTAGATGCACTTCACGCCGAGACCGCGCTGATTGATGATCGTGTCGATCGCCACCGTGGTCTTGCCGGTCTTGCGGTCGCCGATGATCAGCTCGCGCTGGCCGCGGCCGATGGGGGTCATCGCGTCGATTGCCTTGATGCCAGTCTGCAGCGGCTCGTGCACGGGCTTGCGGCCCATGATGCCCGGTGCCTGGACCTCGACGCGGCGCGCCTGCGCGCCGACGATCTCGCCCTTGCCGTCGATCGGATTGCCGAGCGCGTCGACGACGCGACCCAGCATTGCGTCGCCCACCGGCACCGAGAGGATGCGGCCGGAGGCCTTCACGGGCTGGCCCTCCTCGATCGAGTCGGCATCGCCGAGCACGACGGCGCCGATCGAGTCCTCGTCGAGGTTGAGCGCGAGGCCCACCACGCCGCCCTCGAACTCGAGCAGCTCGTTGACGGCGCAGTCCGGCAGACCGCTCACGCGGGCGATGCCGTCGCCCACCTCGGTCACGCGCCCGACTGTGCGCGCCTCGACCGAGGGGACGTAGCCCTCCAGTCCCTTGGTGATTGCCGCCGCGATGTCGCTCGCGGAAAGAGTCATGTCGGCCATTGGGGTGTCCTTTCGGGGCTCAGATCAGGGTCTTCAACTGGTCGAGACGGGAGCGCACGGTGCCGTCGATCACCTCGTCGCCGATCGTGGCCACGAGGCCGCCGAGCACGGAGGGGTCCACCACGACCTTGAGGTCGACCGTCTTGCCGGTCGCCTTGGACAGCGCCTGCGCGAGGCGCTGCTCCTGCTCGGAGGTGAGTGCGATGGCGGTGCGAACCTCGGCGACCTGCTGGTCGCGGCCGCTGGCGACGCGCTGCACCACGGCGTCGACGATCGCGGGCAAGTCGCGGACGCGTCCGGTCGCGACGAGGAACGTCACCACCTGGATCGTGGTTGCGAGCGCCCTGCCACCCAGCAGCTGCTCGACGACCTGCTGCCGGCGCTCGGCAGGGATAGTGGCGTCGGCCAGCGTCGAGCGGAGCTCGTCGCTGGACTCGATCGCGCGGGCGACGCGGTACAGCTCGTCCGCGGTGCGCTCGGGATGGTCCTCGGCCTCGACGATCGTCGCGACAGCCTCGCCGTAGGCGGCGATCTTCTCCCTGCTCATCGTGCAGCTCCCACGCTCGAAATGAACGACTCGACCAGGTCCTTCTTCGCCGCGTCGGTGAGCGCGGCATCGACGACGATCGGGGTCGCGAGCGACGCGAGACGCGCGATCTGCGAGCGGAGCTCGTCGGCGGTCCGTCCACGGGCGGCAGCCACGTCGGCGTCGGCCTTCGCCTCGAGGTCGGCGACCTCCGCGGCGATGCGGGCACGGCCCTCGACCATCAGCGCCTCCGCCTGCCGTTCGGCATCCTGCAGCATCCGCGCGCGCTCCGAGGCAATGTCGCCGAGCGCCGACCTGATGCCGAGCGCCTCCTGCTCCGCCTTCACCTTCGCAGCCGCCGCACCGTCGATGTCCGCCTGGATTCGCTCGGTGCGCGCCTTGAACGACTTCCTGATGCCGGGACCGGCGAACTTCACGATCGACCCGACGATGATCAGCGACGCAAGACCGCCGTAGATGATCTCCGGCGTCTCGGGGAGCAGCCAGTGGTGCGTGACCGTCGGGTCCTCCGCTGCGAGCAACGTGATCCACCTCATCGCGCCATGACCTCCCTGACCGCGCGCTCGACGACCGCTGCGTCGGGCGACTTGCCTGTGGCGAGCTGCGCCGTGCGCTCCACGACCTGGGCGACGGCTGCCGCCACCTGGTCGCGCGCACCGTCGCGCTCCTGCTGGAGCGCGGCGTCGGCCGCCGCACGCTTCTGCGCGATCCGCGCGTTCGCCTCGGCGATCCGCTCGGTGCGCTCCTTGTCCAGCGCCTGACGCGCCGCATCCACCTTCGCCGCCGCCTCCGCACGCGCGTCCGCGAGTTGCGCCTCGTAGCGCGCAACGTCGCCCTTCGCCGAGTCACGCACCGCGTCAGCCGACTCCAGGTCCCCCCGGATCGAGGAGTACCGGGCGTCCATGCCGCGCTTGAGGCGCGGGAAGAGGAACACCCGCATCAGCAGGAGGAACACGAGGAACGACCCAGCGCCCCAGAGGAACTCCTTGCCCTCCGGTGCGATCGGGTTCGGACCCGTGCCCTCCACCGACGCCTCGGCCGAGCCCGCGTCTCCGCCCGTTTCGGCGGAGAACCGGACCTCGACGAGGCTGCCGTGCCGCGTGGTGACGACGAGCATCAGGCGAACTTGAGGAGGATGAACGCCACGAAGCCGATGAGGGCGAGCGCCTCGGTGAAGGCGACGCCGAGGAACATGGTCGTGCGGACCATGCCGGCGGACTCGGGCTGGCGCGCCATCGACTCGATGGCCTTGCCGAAGATCATGCCGATGCCGATGCCCGGTCCGATCGTCGCGAGACCGTAGGCGAGACCCGCAAGCTGGGCTGCCGCATTGGCCTTGGCCTCCGCCGCCGTGAACTCGCCCGCTTCCGCCGCGACGCGGGCTCCCGCGCTGGCGATCCTGGTAAGTGCTTCCACGTTGTTCTCCTTCTGTGTTCCTGTGTTGCTGGATGGTGGATGGGTGTCGTGACCGTTGCCGATCAGTGCTCCGGGTGCGCCGCCCCGCCGATGTACACCGCGGTGAGCACCGTGAAGATGTACGCCTGGAGGAACGCAACCAAGATCTCGAACGCCGTGAGCAGCATGAGCAGCACGAACGGGAGCAGGCCGACCGGCACGAGGAAGAGCTGGTTCGTCTGCGCCTGGATCAGCGACGCCGTGAGCAGCGCGAAGATCACCAGCAGGAGGTGGCCCGCCAGCATGTTGGCGAAGAGTCGCACGGCGAGCGAGAAGGGACGCACGACGAGGGTCGAGATCAGCTCGATCGGCGTCACCACGATGTACAGCGCCTTCGGCACGCCCGGGGGAAACAGGACGTTCTTGAAATAGCCGAACAGGCCCTGGTGCTTGATGCCCGTGGCGTTGAACACGACCCAGACGAGCAGCGCGAGGAACGCGGGCAGGCCCATGCGGGCGGTCGCCGGCATCTGGATGAACGGGATGATGCCCGGGATGTTGCAGATGAAGATGAAGAGGAACATCGACAGCAGGAACGGCGTCCACCCCAGACCGGACCGTCCCATCGTCTCCATGATGATGTTGCGCTCGATGAACTCGACGAGGATCTCGGCGAGGTTGCGAACGCCGCGCGGCGCCTTGCGGGCGTCCTGGCGAAGCGCGAGCAGGAAGATCAGCGAGCCGATGAGCGCCGCGGCGATGCCGATGAGCACGACCTTGTTGATCCCCGGCACGACGTCCTTCCAGCGGAGGATCGTGTTGATCGGGGGGAAGTTGAAGCCGTTGCTCTGGTCGGCGGCGGGCCTGAGCCCCTCGAGCCGCGTGGCGACGGCGATCGCGAGTTCGGTTGCGTGCACGATGGTCGTCCTCTGTCAGTCGGCGGGGGATGGGTCGGAGTCAGGGGCGTTCGCTGCCGGCTTGAGACCGGGGAAGGCGAGCGACAGCGAAACATAGCGCAGTTCCCAGAACAGGAGCCCAACGTGCGCCACAACGAGCGTGATGCACATGGGCACGAGCTCCACCCACGCCAGGTCGCGAACCGTGAACACGGCCACCGCGACGAGCGCGAGTCGGAACAGGTAGCCGAACAGGGTCGCCCCCATCATGAGGGCGTAGGAGATCCGGGCACTGGCTGAGACCATCCAGGCGTTCAGCGCGAAATTCACCAGCACGATGGCGAGGCCGTAGGCCGACGACCATGCTCCGTCCGCGCCCCACGCGATCGCGCACGCGCCCACGATCGCCGGCGCCGCGATCGCACCGCGACGGATGAGGTCGCGCACGATCTGAGCCTCCGGTGCAGGTCCGGTGTCGTGCATCGAGAGCACAGAGACCGCACGGGGATCGCTCGACTTCACCGCGCCACCCGTTCCTTGCGCTCCGCCTCGAGGGACGCCATCCGCGCGCTGTAGACGTAGTAGAGGCGCACGAAACTGCCGGTGACCGAGAACACGAACAGCCCGATCGTCAGCCACGGCGTGGTTCCGGCGCGCGAATCGATGACGAGACCTGCCACCGTGAAGATGAGGACGCTGACCGCGATCTCGACGCCGCGTCCGAGCGTGTCGTCGCCGCCGATCCGCTGCCTCGGCACCAATCGTCTGGTGAAGCCCTTGATCACGGCTCTGTCGCGTCCCTTCCGTGCCGCCACCTGTCCGTCGGGTCGACCCGGTCTCCGGCCCGACCCGCCGTGCTTGTGAAACGGCGAACAATCTGACGCTAATCCGCCCCGCGGTTGGGCGCCAAAGCGTTCGTGCGCTTGTTCAGGGGGCGGGGTCGGCGTCCCGTGTCCGCACCCATCGGGGATGGAGCACCGTGAAGAGGGTGAGTGCCACCGCCGCGGCGAGGATCGGCCAGAAGTTGGGGGTCGACTCGGTCAACGCCGGATAGAGAGCCACCGCCGAGAGCAGGGCGCTCCACGACCACAGGATGACCACGGCACGGCGCGGCCCGTGGCCGAGCGCGATCAGGCGGTGGTGCAGGTGGCCGCGGTCGGCGCTCGCGATCCCCTGCCGGTTGACCGTCCGCCGCAGCACGGCGAAGACCACGTCGAGCAGCGGGACGCCGAGGATGAGGAGCGGGATGAACAGCGGGGCGATGAAGAAGTACGTCTGTCCGGTCGACTGCTGCAGCTGCGGATCCGCGCGGCCGCCGACGACGCTGGTCGACACCGCGAGCAGCAGGCCGAGCAGGAGCGCCCCGCAGTCGCCCATGAACGTGCGCGCGGGGTTGAAGTTGAACGGGAGGAACCCGATGCACACGCCCACCGTGATGATCGCGATCAGCGGCCCGATGTTCGGCTCGGCGAGCTGGCCGCCGTCGCCGAGGTGCTTCGCGTACACGAAGAACGACCCGGCCGCGATGGCGACGATGCCGGCGGCGAGACCGTCCAGTCCGTCGATGAGGTTGATCGCCTGCGTCATGCCCACCAGCCACACCACCGTGAACAGCGGGATCCAGTCGTTCGACAGCACGAAGACCTCGAGGAACGGCAGGCGGAAGTAGAACATCGTCGCGCCGAACCACACCAGCGCGAGCCCCGCCACCACCGTGCCCGTGACCTTCATCGGTGCCGAGACCTCTCGGACGTCGTCCACGAAGCCGAGCACGGTGATGATCACGGCGGCGACGATGACCCCGAGCACCTCGGAGTTCTGGTCGATCACCGGATCGAAGCGGTCCATCAGCGCCGCCACCCCGAGCGCCACCAGGAGGCCGAGCAGGAACGCGAGCCCGCCGACGTTGGGCGTCGGCACCGGATGGTTGCGGCGCTCGTCGGGCGCCGCCATCCATCCCCGCCGGCGGGCGAGGGCCGCGAGCGGCATCGTCGAGGCAGCCGTCGTCGCGGCGGCCACGCCGCCGACGATCAGGTAGCCGACGAGGTCGATCACGCCGGGGTCAGCCCCCGTAGACGGGGAACCTCGCGCACAGTGCCGCCACCTCGGCCCGCACGGCGGCGACGACCGACGCGTCGGTGCGGCCGCGCAGGGTGCGGGCGATCAGCGAGGCGATGACCGGCATCTCGGCCTCGGTCATCCCCTGCGTCGTGACCGACGGGGTGCCGATGCGCACGCCGCTCGTCACGAACGGGCTGCGCGGGTCGTTCGGGATGTTGTTCTTGTTCAGCGTGATGCCCGCCTGGTCGAGCACCAGCTGCGCCTCCTTGCCGGTCAGTTCCGCGTCGAACGGACGGAGGTCGACGACCATCATGTGCGTGTCGGTGCCGCCGGACACGAGGCGGAAGCCCTCGTTCGCCATCGCGGCGGCCAGCGCCGCCGCGTTCGCGACGATCTGGTGCGCGTAGGCCGAGAACGACGGCTGCAGCGCCTCGTGGAACGCCACGGCCTTTGCCGCGACCGCGTGCTCGAGCGGACCGCCCTGGCTGCCGGGGAAGACGGCCTTGTCGATCGCCGCGGCGTGCACGGCCGACGAGAGAATGCACCCGCCGCGCGGGCCGCGCAGGGTCTTGTGGGTGGTGAACGTCACGACGTCGGCGTACGGGACGGGGTTCGGGTGCGCGCCGCCCGCGACGAGGCCCGCGATGTGCGCGATGTCGAACATCATCAGCGCGCCGACCTCGTCGGCCACCGCGCGGAACGGCTGCGGCTCGATGCGGCGCGGATACGACGTGGTGCCGGCGACGATCATCTTCGGACGGTGCGCCTTCGCGAGCTCGCGCACGGCGTCGAAGTCGATCCGTTCGTCGGCGTCGCCGACGCGGTACGAGACGAAGTTGTAGAGGATGCCGCTCGCGTTGACGGGCGAGCCGTGCGTGAGGTGGCCGCCGTGGTCGAGGCTCAGCCCGAGGACGGTGTCACCCGGCTTCAGCAGCCCGAGGTAGACCGCCATGTTCGCGCTCGCGCCCGAGTGCGGCTGGACGTTGGCGTGGTCGGCGCCGAACAGCCTCTTCACCCGGTCGATGGCGATCGCCTCGATCTCGTCGACGACGGCGTTGCCGCCGTAGTAGCGCTTGCCCGGGTATCCCTCGGCGTACTTGTTCGTGAGCACCGAGCCGGTGGCCCGCATGACGTCCGGCGAGGTGAAGTTCTCGCTGGCGATCAGCTGCAGGCCGGTGGCCTGCCGACGGCGCTCGCCGTCGATGAGTGCGAAGACTTCGTCGTCCTTGACGGTCTCGGATGGCCACGGCATGGTCAGGATCCCTCCTCGTGCTCGATGTCGGCGAGCTGCGACACGCGGCGCGCGTGCCTCCCGCCCTCGAACGGCGTACCCAGGAACGTGTCGAGGATCTGCCCGGCAAGCTCGGTCGACACTACGCGTCCGCCCATGGCGAGGACGTTTGCGTCGTTGTGGCTCCGCGCCATCTCGGCGAGCCAGAGGTCGTTGCACAGCGCGGCGCGGACGCCGCGGACCTTGTTCGCCGCGATCTGCTCGCCCTGTCCGCTCCCGCCGAGCACGATGCCGACGTCCGCCCGGCCGTCGCGCACCGCGCGCGCCACCTCGGCGCAGATGGGCGGGTAGTCAACGCTCTCGGTCGATCCCGTGCCGAAATCGGTCACCTCGTGGCCGCGCGCCCGGAGCAGGCCGATGAGGTGGGACTTGAGGTCGTAGCCCGCATGGTCGGACCCGATGGCGACGCGCGGGCTCATCGGTTGCGAGCCTACGCCAGCCCCCGAACGGCGGCCTCCGCGGAGCCATCGGTAGCGTCGGGGTCCGTGGTCGACCCGCGCACCCCGGTGGTCGTGGGGGCCGCGCAGGTGCTGCAGCGCACCGACGACCTTGCCGAGGCCCGGGGCCCGCTCGACCTGATGGCCCGCGCGGTCCGCGACGCGGTCGCGGACGCCGGCGCCGACGTCTCGTCAACCGACGAGCTCACCGTCGTACGGTCGTTGTCGACGCGCGACCGGAACCCCGCACAAGCCGTCGCGCGGCGCGCCGGCATCTCGAGCGCGCGCCACGGGCTCACGCCGCACGGGGGGAACGCACCGCAATGGCTCGTCAACGACGCCGCGTCACGCATCGCCGCCGGCGACCTCGACTGCGTGGTGCTGACCGGGGGCGAGTCCGCACGGTCCCGCCGCCGCGCGAAGGCGGCGGGAGCCGACCTGCCGTGGATGTCTGCCGACGAGTCGGACGCCCCGCCCGTTGCGGTCGGCGAGGACATCGACCTCAGCCATCCGGCGGAGATCGCCGCGCGCATCGTGCTGCCGATCGAGATCTACCCGATGTTCGACGTCGCGCTGCGCGCCGAGGAGGGACTCGGCATCGACGCACACCGCGCGCGGATCGCGGAACTGTGGTCGCGGTTCAGCAGCGTGGCGGCGCGCAACCCCTCGGCGTGGTCGCGCACGGCGATGACCGCCGGGCAGATCGCCGAGCCCGGGCCGGGCAACCGGATGGTCGGCTTCCCCTACACGAAGTCGATGAACGCGAACAACGACGTCGACATGGCCGCGGCACTCGTGCTGTGCTCGGTCGGCCGGGCCGAGGCGCTCGGCATCCCGCGCGACCGGTGGGTCTTCCCCGTCTCGGGCGCCGACTGCAGGGAGCACCAGTACGTCTCGCACCGGTGGTCGTTCACGCGGCTGCCCGCCGTCGAGCTCGGTGCACGCCTTGCGCTCGATCTCGCCGGGCTCTCGGCGGCCGACGTCGGGCTCGTCGACCTCTACTCGTGCTTTCCGTCGATCGTGCAGCTCGGGACGGCGGCGATCGGCATCGACCCGTCGCGCGAGTCCACGGTGACGGGGGGACTCTCGTTCGCAGGCGGGCCGTTCAACAACTACTCGATGCACGCCATTGCGACGATGGTCGGGCTCATCCGCGAGGGACGCTCCCCGCACGGGTTCGTGTGGGCGAACGGCGGCTACGCCACCAAGCACTCGTTCGGCGTCTACTCCGCGACGCCCGCACCGTGGCGCCACGCGTCGCCGCAGGCCGAGATCGACTCGATGCCGTCGCGGGCGCTCGCGACGGGGGCGGACGCCGCGGGCAACGCGACGGTCGAGGCATACACCGTCGTGCACGGACGGGACGGACGGCCCGCGCGCGCGATCGCCGCGGTACGCACGCCGGACGGTGCGCGGGCCTGGGCGACGAGCGACGACGCCGCGCTCGGAGGCGCGATGTGCAGCGACGAATGGGTCGGGCGGTCGGTGCGGGTGACGGAGGACGGAGGGCTGCTCGCGTGACCGACACGTTCCCCCGGCAGCACGCCAGGACCCAGCGGTTCAGCCTCGGCGAACCGCGCACCATCACGGTGTCGTCCGACGGCTCGACGGTGCTGTTCCTCCGGTCGGGCGGCGGGGAGGATCCGGTGACGTCGCTGTGGCGACTCGACGTCGCCACCGGCGCCGAGACGTGCGTGGCCGACGCCAATGCCCTGTCGACCGGTGGCGGCGACTCGCCCGCCGAACGCGCGCGGCGCGAACGGGCGCGCGAGGCTGCGCGCGGCATCGTCGGCTACTCGTGCACGGCCGACGCATCGGTCGCCGCCTTCCTGCTCGCCGGCACCCTGTACCGCTGCGAGACCCGGAGCGCGACGTGCACCCCGCTCGCCGACGGACCGTTCGCCGATCCGCAGGTCTCCCCCGACGGACGGATGGTCGCCGCAGTGCTCGGACGTGCGCTGGTGCTGATCGACGGCACCGGAGCGGTCGCGGACGGGGCCGACCGGGTCACCGTGCTCGCCGACGACCCCTCTCCGGACGTCTCATGGGGCCTCGCCGAGTTCATCGCCGCGGAGGAGATGGGGCGCCAACGGGGGTTCTGGTGGTCGCCCGACGGCACGGCCATCGCGGCGTGCAGGGTCGATGAATCGCGGGTGGCACAGGCGTGGGTGGCCGACCCCGCGTCGCCCACGACCGCTCCGTCCGTGCACCGCTATCCGTTCGCGGGCACGGCGAACGCCGAGGTCGACCTGCACCTCATCGACGTGACGGGGGCGACCGCCGGTGCACCGCGGCGCGTCGACTGGGACCGGTCGGCGCTGCCCTACCTCGCGCGAGCGGCGTGGGGACGCGGCGGACTCGTGGCGACCGTGCAGTCGCGCGACCAGCGCCGCACCGTGGTGCTGCGCGTCGACCCC
>JBIIHV010000174.1:0-4053 GCA_044235415.1 Ilumatobacteraceae bacterium
ATCCGTCGAGTTCCGCGCGACCGCGTGCGGAACAGGATCCCACGGGATCGGGCTCGGGTAGGCTCGCCAAGCGATGGCCGAACGAACCGCGCGCCAACGCGTGCCGGCGCTGTCGGTCGTGATTCCCGCACTCAACGAGCAGGATGCGATCGGGCCCACGCTCGCCGAACTGCGTGGGGCCGTCGGTGCGAAGGGCGGCTCGAGGGATCTGGAGGTGGTGGTCGTCAGCGACGGCTCGACCGACGGCACCTTCGGTAGTGCGGTCGCCGCGCTCTCGTCGCTCGGCATCCGCGGCCGCGTGATCGAGCTCGCGGGCAACGTCGGGTCGCATGCGGCGATCCGCCTCGGCCTGGCGGAGGCGACGGGATCGCACGTGGCGGTGATGGCCGCCGACGGCCAGGACCCGCCGTCGGCCATTCCGCGCATGCTCGACGCCGCGCGCTCCGGCGGCAGCGACGTCGTGTGGGCGCGTCGCACCTCGCGGGGGTCCCAGGGCGCCGCGCTCTCGCTGGCGAGCCGGATCTTCATCGTCCTGTTCGCGCTGCTCACCCGGCTGCGCCTGCCGCCGGCGGGTCTCGACTTCGTCCTGCTGTCGCGGCGCGCAGTCGACTACGTGGGGCGCCACCGTGAGCGCCACCTGCCCGTGCACCTCCTGTTGTTCAACCTCCCGCTTCCCCGTGCCTACGTCGACTACGAACGCCGTCCCCGCACCGCGGGTGCGAGCCGTTGGACCGTCGGTCGGCGCATCGGCCTCGCGGTCGACATGCTCGCGAGCACGTCGATGGCGCTGATGCGCCTGATATCGGTGGCCGGCGTCGTGGTCGGTGCGCTCGGGCTGATCTACGGCGCGGTGACGGTGGTGCGCGCGCTGCTCGGACAGGGACCCGACACGGGGACGGGTTGGGCGTCGCTCATGGTGGTGGTCTCGGTCATCGGCGGACTCGCGCTGCTCGGCATCGGCCTCATCGGCGAGTACCTCTGGCGCGTGCTCGAGGAGGTTCGGGGACGTCCGGTGCACCTCGAGCGGGCCCGCTGGGAATCGGCGTGAGCGCGCAGCCGATCGGCGTGGCGGTGGTCGGCGCCGGGTACTGGGGCCGCAACCTCGTGCGGACGTTCGCAAACCACCGCGCGTTCGACCTGAAGGTGGTGTGCGACGTCCGGGAGGGTGCAGCCGACGAGATGGCGGGTCTCCGCTGCCGCGCCACCACCAACCTCGACGACGTGCTCGGCGATCCCGCGGTGCAGGCCGTCGCCCTTGCGACGCCGCCCGACACGCACGAGCCGATCGGCCTCGCCGTGCTGCAGTCGGGCCGGCACCTCCTCGTGGAGAAGCCGATGGCGACGTCGCTCGCCGGCGGGCTCCGCATGGCTGCCGCGGCGTCGGCCGCCGGGCGCGTGCTCATGTGCGACCACACGTACTGCTACTCGCCGGCGGTGGCGCAGATCCGCGACCTGATCGCGTCCGGCTCGCTGGGGGAGATCCTCTTCGTCGACTCGGTGCGCATCAACCTCGGGCTCATTCAGTCCACCGCGGACGTGTTCTGGGATCTCGCGCCGCACGACCTCGCCATCCTCGACTTCGTGCTGCCAGCGGCCTCGCGTCCGGCATCGGTGTCGGCGACGGGCTCCGACCCGCTCGGCGTCGGCGTCGACTGCGTCGGCTACCTGACGATGCGCCTGCCGTCGGGTTCGCTCGCCCATGCCCACCTCAACTGGCTCTCGCCGACCAAGATCCGGCGCTTCATCGTGGGTGGCGACCGCCGCATGGTGGTGTGGGACGACCTCGACCCGTCGCAGCGGCTCACCATCTACGACAAGGGCATCGACTCGGTGCGCTCGGGCGACGACCTGCGCCTGAAGGTGTCGTACCGCGTCGGCGGGCTCGAGTCGCCCGCGCTGCCGATGACGGAGCCGCTGGTGCTCGCAGCGGACGAGTTCGCCTCGGCGATCCGCGAGGCGCGTCCCGCCGCGACGGATGCCGCGTCGGGGCTGCGCGTGCTCGCCGGCCTCGAGGCGATCCGTCGCAGCCTCGCGGCAGGGGGGACGTCGCAGGGAATCGAGGTTCCGACATGAGCGGGGACCGGGTCCCGTTCCTCGACCTCGCGACGCAGCACAGGGTGCTGCTTCCGGAGATCACGCGGCGCTGGACGGAGATCGCGGAGCACGCGGCCTTCGTGAGCGGCCGGTGGGTGGAGGCCTTCGAGCGCCGCTTCGCCGAGATGCACGGCGTTCGCCACTGCGTGGCCGTCGCCAACGGCACCGACGCGCTCGAGCTCGCGCTGCGGGCGCTCGGCGCCGGTCCGGGCGACGAGGTGCTGCTGCCGACGAACAGCTTCATCGCGACGGCGGAGGCGGTCAGCAACGTGGGTGCGGTGCCGGTGCTCGTCGACTGCGACCGCCACTCGAACATCGACGTCTCGCTGCTCGAGTCGAGGGCGACGGACCGCACGGTCGGCGCGATCGGCGTCCACCTCTACGGCAACCCGTGCGACATGGACGAGATCAATGCGCTCGCGGCTGCGCGGGGCTGGTGGACGATGGAGGACTCGGCCCAGGGCCACCTCGCGTCGTACCGCGGACGGATGGCCGGGTCGCTCGGCCGCATCGCCGCATTCTCCTTCTATCCGGGCAAGAACCTCGGCGCTCCGGGCGAGGGTGGCGCGGTCACCACGGACGACGACGGCCTCGCCGACGCGGTGCGCATGCTGCGCAACCACGGCCAGTCGCGCAAGTACGAGAGCGACGTGGTCGGAGGGAACTCGCGCATGCCCGAGCTGGTGGCGGCGGTGCTGGAGCTGAAGTGCGCGCACCTGGCGGGGTGGACGGCGAGCCGCCGTGCGCACGCCGCGGCGTACCGCGGCATGCTCGAGGGGTCGTCCGTCGTCGAGACGATCGACCAGCAGGACGACCGCGAGTCGGCGGTGCACCTCTTCGTCGTGCACGCCGATCGGAGGGACGAGCTCGCCGACCATCTGTCGAAGGCCGGCATCGACACGGGGCGCCACTATCCGATCCCGATCCACCGTCAGGTCGCCTACCGGGGGGCGGCGGGTGCCGCGGGCGCGTTCCCGGCCGCCGATCACCGCGCGCCGAGGCTGCTCTCGTTGCCGATGTTCCCCGAGCTGACCGGTGCGCAGATCGGCCGCGTCGTCGAGGCGATCGGGTCGTTCCGGTGAGCGTCACACCGTCGTTCGCATCGGCCGTCGTGACCGGCGGCGCGGGGTTCATCGGATCGCACCTCGTCGAGCACCTCTGCTCGGTCGGGTGCCGCGTCACGGTGGTGGACGACCTGTCGACCGGGAGCAGGAGCAACCTCGGTTCGTCGCCCGCCGAGCTGGTGGTGGCCGACGTCGCCGATCCGGCGGTCGCGCCGGTGTTCGCGTCGGCGGAGATGGTCTTCCACCTCGCGGTGCGCAACGTGCGCGCGTCGCTCACCAAGCCGGCGGAGAACCTGGCGGTCAACGCCGCCGGCACCCTCGCGGTGCTCGAGGCCATGCGCCTAGGCGACCGCGGCAGGTTCGTCTACGTGTCGTCCTCCGAGGTGTACGGCGACGCGCCGGTCGAGGTGTTCCACGAGGACGTGCTGCCCTCGCCGACCACGGTGTACGGCGCGGGGAAGCTGGCGGGCGAGCACGTCGCGCTCGCGTACCACCGTTCATACGGGATGGACTCGCGCGTCATCCGGCCGTTCAACCACTACGGGCCGCGGTCGCACTTCGAGGGCGACTCGGGCGAGGTGATCCCGAAGTTCGTGCTGCGCGCGCTCGCGGGACGCGAGCTGGTGGTGCACGGCGACGGGTCGCAGACGCGCGACTTCAGCTACGTCGGCGACACGCCACCGTGGTTCGTGCGCATCGCCGAGCACCCCGCGCTC
This sequence comes from Ilumatobacteraceae bacterium, assembly GCA_044235415.1. Taxonomy (GTDB): domain Bacteria; phylum Actinomycetota; class Acidimicrobiia; order Acidimicrobiales; family Ilumatobacteraceae; genus UBA3006. The sequence continues at coordinate 3,875 of JBIIHV010000174.1, forward strand.
GTGGGCTGCACGGTCAACGTCGGCACCGGCCGGGAGGTCTCGGTGTCGCGGCTCGCGGCGGCCGTGCTCGCGGCGACGGGATCGCGGTCGACGGTGCGGCACGGCGAGCCCCGCCCGGGCGACCTGCCCCGGCTGCTCGCCGGCACGTCGCGCCTGCGCCAGGTGATGCCCGACTTCGC
>JBIIHV010000175.1:0-4042 GCA_044235415.1 Ilumatobacteraceae bacterium
GAGGTACGCGCGCTCGACGGCGTGTCCGTCGAGTTCGAACAGGGCAGGTTCACCGCGATCATGGGGCCGAGTGGGTCGGGCAAGTCGACGCTGATGCACTGCGTCGCGGGGCTCGACTCGCTCTCGTCGGGATCGGTCACCATCGGCGAGCACGAACTGACGTCGATGTCGGACGGCGACCTCACCCGGCTCCGCCGGACGCAGGTCGGGTTCATCTTCCAGGCCTTCAACCTGATCCCCACGCTCAGCGCGCTGGAGAACATCGTCCTGCCGCTGTCGCTCGCGGGCCAGGCCGGCGACCAGAAGTGGATCGACCAGGTGATCGACACCATCGGCCTGCGCGACCGGGTCGGCCACCGGCCGAGCGAACTGTCCGGCGGCCAGCAGCAGCGCGTCGCGGTGGCGAGGGCACTGGCCAGCAAGCCCGCCGTGATCTTCGCCGACGAGCCGACCGGGAATCTGGACTCGAAGACCGGGCAGGAGGTGCTCAGCTTCATGCGCCGCGCGGTCACCGACCTCGGCCAGACGATCGTCATGGTCACGCACGACGCCGTTGCGGCGAGCTACGCCGACCGCATCGTGTTCCTCAAGGACGGGAGGATCGCCGGCGAAATGATCGCACCGACACCGGAGAAGGTGCTCGACAAGATCAAGAACCTCGGGGAGTAGCGGTGCTCCGCCTCGCTTCGAAGATGGCCATGGCCCGCAAGGGCCGTCTGGTGCTGACGTCGCTCGCCATCATCCTCGGCACGAGCTTCCTGTCGGGAACGTTCATCTTCTCGGACACGATCACGAAGACCTTCGACCGGCTCTTCACCGACGTGTTCCGCGACGTCGACGGATACGTGCGCTCGTCGTCGTTCATCGAGGTGCCGTTCGGCGGCGAGCAGCGTGGCAGCACGCCGATCGACGCCCTGCCGACGGTGCTCGGGGCGCCCGGGGTCGCCGACGCGACAGGCGACATTCAGGCCTTCGCGCGCATCATCGGCAAGGACGGCGAACCCATCGGACTCGACAACGGTCCGCCCACCTTCGGAGGCATCGCGTCGGCGAGCGTCGCCGGGCTGTGGACCATCGAGGACGGCCGCCTGCCGGAGGGTCCGACCGAGATGGTGATGGACCGGGCCAGCGCCGACGACGGCGGGTTCGTCATCGGCGACACGGTCCGCGTGAACGCACAGTCGGGCAGCCGCGAGTTCGGGCTGGTCGGCATCGCCTCGTACGGCGACATCTCGTCGCCGGGTGGCGCCACGTTCGCGCTCTTCGACCAGCCGACCGCGTCGGAGTTCCTGCTCAAGCCCGGCAACGTGGATGCGTTCCTCGTGCAGGGCGACGGCTCCATGAGCCAGGAGGAACTGGCGGCCTCCATCCAGTCGCGTCTCGACCCGTCCCTCAATCTCGAGGTGCTGACCGGCGCCCAGATCGCGGAGGAGACCAAGGACCAGATCGGGCAGGCCATCGGCTTTCTCACCACTTTCCTCACCATCTTCTCGCTCATCGCGCTCGGCATCGGATCGTTCGTCATCTACAACGTCTTCTCGATCACGACCGCCCAACGGCTCAGGGAGAACGCCCTGCTGCGCGCGATCGGCGCGGAGCGCGGCCAGGTGACCCGGATGCTGCTGGTCGAGGCAACCGTGATCGGCGTCGTCGGTTCGCTGCTGGGCTTCTTCTCCGGCATTGCGATCTCGCAGGGCCTGAAGGCGCTGCTCGCCGCCTTCGGCGGAGAGATCCCGTCGCAGGGTCTGTCGATTGCGCCGAGCGCGGCGGTCATCACGATCGGCGTCGGCACGGTGGTGACGATCGTCGCGGCGATCCTGCCCGCGCTGCGCGCCGGGCGTGTGCCGCCGTTGGCTGCGATGCGCGACACCGCAATCGAGTCGGTCGGCAAGGGCCGTGCGCGCCTGGCGATCGCGCTCGCCGTGCTCGCCGCCGGCGGTGCGGCCGTCGCCGCGTCGCTCGCCGGTGCCGACAACCTGATCCTCGGCCTCGGCGTGATGCTCATCTTCGCGGCCGTGATCACCGCGGGACCGCTGCTCGCGCGGCCCGTCGGCCTCGGCATCGGACGTCCGATCGCCGCTCTTCGCGGCATCACGGGCTCCATGGCCCGACAGAACGCCGTGCGCAACCCAAAGCGGACCGCCCGAACGGCGGCACCCGTGCTCATCGGCGTCGCGCTCGTCACCGCGTTCACGGCGTTCGCCGCCAGCGTGCGCACACAGGTGCGCGATGCGATCGGCGAGCAATTCCGCGGCGACTACGCGATCACCGCCCCGCAGCAGGGATTCGGCGGCCTGCCGATCAGCCTCGCCGACGAGGTCGCGACGGTCCCCGGCGTCACCCAGGCGACGGGGCTCGGCTTCGCGGCCATCAAGCTCGACGGCGAGTCGAGGTTCGTCGCGGTGATCGACCCCGCAAGTGCATCCGGTCTCATCGACTACCGGATGGTGCAGGGCGACCAGCGGTCGCTCGACGCGAACGGCATCCTCGTGTCGCAGAGCCGCGCCGAGGCGAACGGCTGGTCGGTTGGCGACGTGCTGGACGTGCAGCTCGTCGACGGCACGGCACGCCCGCTCGCGATCCGCGGCACCTTCGACGCCCAGCAGTTCCTCGGGTCCTACGTCGTCAACCAGGAGACCTTCGCCGGCAGCGACACGAACCTCTTCGACTCGTTCATCTACGTGACGACCGACGGCTCAGAAGGCGTCCGCGAAGCCCTGTTCGACGCGACGGAGGCACGGGGGCTCGGCGGCCTGGAGAGCCGCGACGAGTTCATCGATTCACAGTCGGGGCAGATCAACCAGATCCTCGCTCTGGTCAACGCGCTCCTCTTCCTTTCGATCATCATCGCGGTGGTCGGCATCGTGATCACACTGCTGCTCTCGGTGTATGAACGGAGGAGGGAGATCGGCCTCCTCCGCGCCGTCGGCATGACGCGGAGCCAGACGTGGGGGACCGTCACCTGGGAGAGCGTGATCACTTCGCTCTACGGTGCGGTCACCGGCGTCGTGCTCGGCATCGGGATGGGGGCACTGTTGATCGGCGTGCTCGCCGACGACGGCATCTCCGCGTTCACCCTGCCCATCGGCGGAACGATCGTGATCCTCGTGATCTCGTTCGTCATTGGCGTGCTCGCCGCGATCTACCCCGCATGGCGCGCGACGCGCACCGACATCATGCAGGCGATCTCGACGACCTGACCGGGGAGCGAGGTGCCGTCAGGCGCTTCTGCGCCACGGCGCGCGGCCGAAGAACTTCTGCGCGGCCGGGTGGGGATCGTCGACCGACGGCACCGACCCGAGCGACATCGGCGTCCAGTCGGCGCGCGCGTACGGCGCGTGGCCGGTCTGGCACTCCGGGCACCAGTAGGCCACCCGGCTCGCCTCGCCGTGGTGCAGCACCTTGATCGTGCCACCGCAGCGCAGGCAGCCCCGGCCCTGACGCCCGTACACCTGCATCGCGGCGGGGTCGGCCGGCATTGCTGCGAGCATCTCGGCGATGAGCGCGACGATCGACGCGCACTCCGCATCCGTCACCACGCCGATCGGCGCCCACGGGTTCATCTCGACCGCCCACAGAGCCTCGCACCGGGCGACGTTGCCGACGCCCCGCACGACCCGCGAGTCGGCGAGCACCTCGCTCACCGGGACGTCGCGCTCCTCGTACGCCAGCATGCGCCGCACGCACTCCGCGAGGTCGGCGCCGGGGACCGAGACGTCCGGGCCCGACGGACCGGATCGCGGGTGTCGACGCGGGTCGTAGTCGCGGTGCATCTCGACCGTCGCAGCGCCGCGGCACACCGCGAGCACGTCGCCGATGTCGACCACGGCGTTCACCTCCTGCAGCTGCCACCTGTCGGCCTTGTGGAGGATGCGCCACCTCCCGAGCGGCCAGAGCGCCGTGTGCAGCACGACGCCGTCGTCCCACACGAGGTCGATGGAGCGCCCGCGCTGGCGGATCTCCTCGATCATGCTGCCGGCCCGTGGGCGGATCGAGCTCGGCGCCGCAACCTCGACCGAGATCGTCTCCTTGTTCAGGAGCG
>JBIIHV010000211.1:0-3114 GCA_044235415.1 Ilumatobacteraceae bacterium
ACGAGCTGACCTGGCCGAAGGAGTACCCGCTCGCGCACCACGAGCTGTCGATCCTCCTGCCGCACTTCATCAAGGAGGGCCGCGGCCGCCTCGACACCTACTTCACCCGCGTCTACAACCCGATCTGGACGAACCCCGACGGCTTCACGTGGCTCGAGGTGCTGTCCAACGAGGACCTCGTCGGATGCCACGTCGCGCTGACGCCGATCTGGAGCGAGACGGCGTGGTTCGCCGACTACGTGCTGCCAATGGGCGTCGCCTCCGAGCGCCACGACGTCGCGTCGTATGAGACGCACCTCGGACGCTGGATCGGCTTCCGCCAGCCGGTCATGAAGGTCTGGGCCGAGCAGCAGGGCCGCACCGTCGGTCGCACCTACGACGTGAACCCCGGCGAGGTGTGGGAGGAACACGAGTTCTGGATCGACCTCTCGTGGCGGATCGACCCCGACGGTTCGCTCGGCATCCGCGAGCACTTCGAGTCCATGGAAAAGCCTGGTACGCCGTTGCCGATCGACGAGTACTACTCGCACCTCTTCCAGCACTCAATCCCCGGCCTGCCCGATGCAGCCGCGGCCGAGGGGCTCACCCCGCTTGCCTACATGCGCAAGCACGGTGCATTCGCCATTCCGGGCAACCAGGAGCAGGTGCACGAGCGCACCGTCACGGAGGCCGAGCTCACCGCTGCCAAGGCGGTGCGCGACGAGGGCGGTGTGTGGCGCGTTCCGGGCACGGCGGGCATGCACGCGACGGTGGACGACATCAACGGGCACATGCCGTTCATCGGCGACGGCTCGGTCGGAGTCGACATCGACGGCACGGCGCGCTTCGGCTTCCCGACGCCGTCGCGCAAGCTCGAGCTCTTCTCGCCGACGCTGCGCGACTGGGGCTGGCCGGAGTACGCGCTGCCGACGTTCATCCCGTCGCACGTGCACTGGGAGCACCTCGACTTCGAGGCGGGGGAGCGCATCCTGCTGCCCACGTTCCGCCTGCCGACGCTGATCCACACCCGTTCGGCCCAGTCGAAGTGGCTCGCCGAACTCAGCCATGCCCACCCGCTGTGGATCCACCCGTCGGATGCCGAGCAGCTGGGCATCGATGTGGAGGGTCTCGTGCGCGTCACGACGCAGACGGGGTGGTTCGTCATCCGTGCGTGGCGCACCGAGGGCATCCGCCCCGGCGTCGTCGCGGCATCGCACCATATGGGGCGGTGGCGGCTCGATGAGCAGGTGGGCACGCCCGGCTGGACGGCCGGAGTGGTGTCGCTGTCGGGACCCGAGCGCGGCTACGGCTCCGGCTCGGCCACCGACGACGGCACGTGGCGCATCTCGCAGGTGCACGGCACGCAGCCGTTCGAGTCCGCCGACCGCGACTCCGCCCGTGTGTGGTGGAGCGACGCCGGCGTGCACCAGAACCTCACCTTCCCGGTGCAACCCGATCCGATCTCGGGCATGCACTGCTGGCTGCAGCGCGTGACGGTCGGACCGGCGCAGCCCGGCGACCGGTACGGCGACGTGGCGGTGGACACCGGCAAGTCGATGGAGGTCTTCCACGAGTGGCTGGCGAAGACCCGCCCGGGTCCCGGCCCTGGCGGACTGCGCCGTCCGCTGCACTTCGCGCGGCCCGTGAAGCCGCTCGCCAGCGCCTACCGCGCCTGACCCCCGTGCGCGACCTGGCCGAGCGAGCCGAGGCGCGCGCGAGCGTCGCCGCGGTGCTGGGTGCGCTGCTACTGGCCGAGCCCGGTCCGGCGCTCGCCGACCGCGTGCGCGGGGTGCCGCGGCTTGCGTCGTTCGCCGACGCCGCGACCGGGGTCGACTACGAGCGCATCTTCCTGCGCGCGGTGCCGCCGTACGAGAGCGTGTTCATGTCGGTCGACGGACGGCGGGGCGGCGCGGTGACCGCGGCGGTCGCCGATTCGTTCGACGACGCGGGCTTCACCGAGCACCTCGGCGGCGAGTGGCGGACGGCCGGTGCCGACCACCTCGGCCTCGAGCTGCGCGCGCACGCGCACCTCGTGGCGCGCGAAGCCGCCGCGTGGTCGGCCGACCGTCCCGACGAGGCCGCAGATGCCGTCGCCGAGCAGCGGGCGTTCCTCGCGGACCACCTCGCGCGGTGGGCCGAGCCGTGCCTCGCCGCGCTTGCTGCGCACGCGGCCGGCACGGCCTACGCGGACGTGCTCGCCGCCGCACGCGAGTTCATGGCCCGCGAGATCGACGCGCTCCGCCCCGCACCGCTGCTCGACGGTACCGTGGTCGATGCGGGTGAGGCGCCGCGTGCGCCGGGTCCCGGCCGGCTGACCAGGCACCTGCTGTCGTTCGGGGTGAGCGGTATCTGGCTCGACGCAGGCGACATCGAATCGGCGGCGAGGTCGCTCGGGTTTCCGTGGAGACCGATGGACGGACGCGGCCGGCTTCGTCAGCTCGTGGGCGCCGCGCACGAGGCGGGGGAGGGGGGGGGCCCCGGGGCGCGGGGGCCCCCCGCCGCCCCCCCCCCCCGCGACCGCCACCGCGCACTCGCCGAAACGCAGTCAGGCGCCGCAGCTTGGTGGACCGAGTGCGCCCTGCGCGCGGAAGGTACGGCCGTGCTGCTGGCGCGCGTTGCGGACGACGGCCTAGCCGGAGACGACCAGGAGGTGGCGCTCGTCGCGGTGCCGGGCGACCGGCTCGGCGACGCTCTGGACGCGCTGGCCACGGCCGGCGTGCCGTGCGAGCACGTCGGGGAGGGACATACCTCGGGGGGTATCGGGGCTATGGTTGACGCAGCGACGGAAGGGGAAAAACGGTGATCTTCGAGCAGTTCTACCTGGAGTGCCTGTCGCAGGCGTCCTACCTCATCGGCGACACGACGTCGGGTGCGGCTGCTGTCGTCGACCCCCGCCGCGACGTGCAGCAGTACGTCGATGCAGCGGCCGCGCACGGGCTGCGCATCACCCACGTCCTCGAGACGCACTTTCACGCCGACTTTCTCTCCGGTCACCTCGAGCTGGCCGCGGCCACGGGTGCGGAGATCTGCTACGGCTCGGCGGCGAAGCCGCAGTTCCCCGCGCGCCTCCTGGCCGACGGTGAGATCGTGTCGCTCGGCGAGGTGCGGTTGGAGATCCGGCACACTCCCGGCCAC
>JBIIHV010000176.1:0-4031 GCA_044235415.1 Ilumatobacteraceae bacterium
CGGCATGAAGCCGCGGGCCCGGTTCGTCGATTTCGCGATGGCGGCGGAGGATCCCCGCTACATGCTGACGGCGCCGATCCCCGCGACCCGCAAGGTGCTCGAGCGCGCGAAGATGACGATGGACGACATCGACCTCGTCGAGATCAACGAGGCCTTCGCCTCGGTGGTGCTGGCGTGGGAGAAGGAGCTCCACCCGGACATGTCCAAGGTGAACGTCAATGGCGGCGCCATCGCGCTCGGCCATCCGCTCGGCGCGTCGGGTGCCCGCCTGATGACCACGCTGCTCTACGAGATGGAGCGCACCGGTGCGAAGGTGGGCCTGCAGACGATGTGCGAGGGTGGCGGCATGGCCAACGCCACCATCATCGAGCGGTACTGACCCCGGCCGTGTTCGGCACGGTCGTCTGGGCCCTGGTCGGGCTCGCCATCCTGTTGGTGACGTGGCGCACCGGCATCGGCATGCTCCGCTCCGTCACCACGCCCCCGCCGCCCCCGCCGCCCCCGGGCGAGATGCGGCGCATCAACGTGCGCTACCGCTGCGGCGTGTGCGGCGTGGAGCTGCGGATGGTCATGGCACCCGACGAGGATCCGCCGCCGCCGAGGCACTGCCAGGAGGACATGGACCTCGTCGCGCCGGTGGAGTGATGCGTCTGGTCGCTCAGCGCCACTTGGTGGCGGTGAACAATCCGCCGAGCATGCAGACGAGCCCCCCGAAGAGGTACCAGTTGCTGCGGCCACCGGGCACGAAGCCCAGGTAGTACAGCAGGATCACGAGGGCGCCCACGCCGAGCAGCGCCAGCATCAGGATGGGCACCCACGGCGGGCTCTCCCGCAGGCTCTGCGCGGTGGGCGGCGTGTAGCGGGTGGACGCCGGAGACGTGTCGTGACGCTCGTCGTCGTGGCGAACCCGCTGGGAGGGCTGGGTGCCCTTCGGTGTGGTGCGGCCGCCGGTGCGGCGCTTCGGAGGGGCCATGGCGGACGAGTCTAGGGATCGTCCGCAGCGCGGACCGGTGCGGGCCGGTGGAGCCGTCCCCTGGCGCGGCAGGATGGGGGAGTGCCGCGCGTGCTGGTGATCGACAACTACGACAGCTTCGTCTACAACCTCGTCCAGTACCTCGGGGAGCTGGGGGTCGAGCCCGTGGTGGTGCGCAACGACGAGGTCACGGTCGACGAGGCGGTCGCGATGCGACCCGATGCGGTGCTGCTGTCGCCGGGTCCGGGCCGGCCGGAGGATGCGGGAATCCTGTGCGGGGCGGTCGAGGCATTTGCCGGCTCGTGTCCCGTGCTCGGCGTGTGCCTCGGCCACCAGGCGATCGGTCACGTCTACGGCGCGCGGGTGGTCGCGGCGCCCGAATTGCGCCACGGCAAGACGTCGCTCGTCACGCACGACGGGACCGGCGTCTTCGCCGGGCTGCCGTCACCGACTGTCGCGACCCGCTACCACTCGCTCGTGATCGACCCCGCGACGCTGCCCGGCGACCTCGTCGTGACGGCGACGAGCGAGGACGGGACCGTCATGGGGGTGCGCCACCGGACCGCGCAGGTCGAGGGCGTGCAGTTCCATCCGGAAAGCGTGCTGACGCAGGACGGCAAGGCGCTCCTGGCAAACTTCGTCGCGTCGGCGTCCGCCGCGGCGCGAACGGGCGGCGCCCGCTAGGTCGCGCGGCCGATCACCAGCGACACCGACGCACCCGTCGCGACGCTCTCGCCGGTGCGCGGCGACTGAGAGATGACGCGACCCGCACTCGGGTCGGCGGCCGGCACGTTCTGATAGCGCATGTCGCCGACGAGGCCGGCAGCGGTGAGCGCGGCGACGGCCTCTGCTTCCGTGAGGCCCTCGACGGCCGGCACCGAGACCTTCTTCGATCCAGCCGAGACGACGAGCACGATCGCGGAGCCGTTGCTGATCGGAGATCCGATCGTCGGCTCCGTGCGGATGACCCGACCGGCCTCCACCTCGTCGCTCACTTCGTCGGTTCGCGACACGACGAAGTTGTAGGGCGTGCCTGCCATGAGCTGTTCGGCGGCGGAAAAGATCTGCCCCTCGACGTTCGGCACGACGAGATTGCCTGCGCCCCCCGACACGACGACCGATACCGCCGAACCCGCGCGGACGAGGCTGTTGGCGAGCGGATCCTGCGAGATGATCTGGTTCACCGGAACGGTGGGGTCGTTGCGCACCTCGCTGATCGTGAGCTGCAGGCCGAGGGGCGCGAGCAGCGCCGTGGCGTCCTTGACGAGGAGGCCCTGGATGGGAGGCACCGGCACCTTCGCCGCGGCGGGGTTGTAGATGAGCGTCACGGAGTCGCCGGCCCGCACCCGTACCCCGGCAGGGGGATCTTGTTGGTACACAGCGTCGTCGGGCATGCCGTCGAGCGGCACCGCGCTCGGAATTGGGGTGAGGCCGAGGTTGAGCACGATCTGGGTCGACTCGGCGAGCGTGCGGTTGACGATGTCGGGCACCGTGATGGTGTCGGAGGTCGCGGATCCGAACGTGCGGAAGGCGAACAAGGCCGCGACGGCCAGCGCAATGGCGACGATGGCTCCGCCGAGCACGACGGCCGCGGGACGTCCCGCCACGGTCGCATCGGGACCGTCCTCGTATGGGGGCAGGTTCGCTCCCGCTACCGGCATCTTCGTGGTGGGGGGCGCGGCGTCTCCGGGGGTCATCACGGGCATCCGCGTGGTGCGGGCCGCGGCGTCCGCTCCGGCGGTCGCGCCGGGAATCGCCTCCTTCAGCGCGCCGACCGACTCGCCGGTGGCGAGCCGGCGGAGGTCGGCGACCAGGTCGATCGCGGTCTGGTACCGACGAACGGGCGACTTGGCCATGCACTTCGCCACGACGGCCTCGAGCGCCAGTGGCACGTCGTCGCGCCGGTCGCGCAGCGGCACGGGTACGGCGTGGACGTGCTGGTAGGTGATCGCGACGGGATTCTCCCCCGAGAACGGAGGCGTGCCGGCGAGGAGCTCGTAGATCGTCACGCCGAGCGCATAGAGGTCGCTGCGCGGGTCGGGCGGCGAGCCCTGCGCCTGTTCGGGCGACAGATACGTCGCGGTACCCATGACGGAGCCGACCTGCGTCAGCCCCTCCTCGGTACCCGATCCGAGCGCCCTTGCGATCCCGAAGTCGGCGACCTTCACGAGGCCGCCCTCGCCGATCAGGATGTTCGCGGGCTTGATGTCGCGGTGCACGACGCCCCTGTCGTGCGCGAATGCCAGCGCAGTGGCGACGGACTCGGCGATCTCCAGTACCTCGGTGACCGACATCCGTCCCCGCGAGCGCAGCAGCTCGCCGAGGGTCGTGCCGGGCACCCACTCCATGGCGATGAAGTACGTGTTGGCGACCTTGCCCCAGTCGTAGACGCCGACGATGTTGGCGTGGGTCAGGTTGGCGGCCGACTGCGCCTCGCGGCGGAACCGTTCGACGAACGCGGGGTCGGTGGCGAACTCGGGGAAAAGCACCTTCAGCACGATGGGCCGGTCGAGCAGCTCGTCGTGGGCGAGGAACACCTCCGCCATGCCGCCGCGGCCGATGCTGCGGTCGACCCGGTAGCGGTCGTTGACGAGCGGTTGGTCAGCCCTGGACATCGTCGTCCCCCGACACGACGACGACGAAATTCATCGCCTCGTCGAGCGTGTCGAACCGCGGTTCGCGGTCGATCTGCCGTTGGATGGCGGGCAGCGCGTCGCCCCGGTGGAAGTCGCTCACCGTGACGGTGCGGGGCTGCACCCACAGCCATCCGCCGGGCTGTCCGCTGCGCACGACGAGCGGCGCGCCGGAGTCGGTTCCGTCGAACGTGACGTAGTAGCCGCGCAGGCCGTTGAGCACCCAGGCCGACGCGGCGACGATCGCGAGGCCGACGAAGACCGAGAAGAGGGTGAGGCCGCGGCGGCGCGTCGCGCCGCCCGGCGGAGCCGCGGACGGCGCAGACGGTTCGCCCACGTCGATCACGACGACCGTGATGTTGTCCTTGCCCCCCGCGAACTTGGCCGCAGTGACGAGTCGTCCCGCAGCGTCGTCGGGCGTGGTG
>JBIIHV010000177.1:0-4020 GCA_044235415.1 Ilumatobacteraceae bacterium
GGCCCGCTCCACGCCGAGGCGCGCGGTCTCGACCGGGTCGCCGGGTTGCGAGAACACGGGCACGCCGACCGACTCGCCGAGCACCTGCAGCTGCTCGACCGCCGCGGGGCGCTGCAGGTCGGCCCCCACGAGCATCGGGTTGCGTCCCTGCGCGCGGAACCAGGCGGCGAGCTTCGCCGATGACGTCGTCTTGCCGGAGCCCTGGAGTCCGGCCATCAGGACGACCGTGGGCGGCTTCGAGGCGTACCGGATCGCCAGCGCCTCGCCGCCCAGCAGCGCGACGAGCTCGTCGCGGACGATCTTGACGACCTGCTGGCCCGGGTCGAGCGCGGGTGACGGCGCCGCGCCGATGGCACGGCTGCGGATCCGCGCAACGACCGCGCGCACGACCTCGGTACTGACGTCTGCCTCGAGCAGCGCCGTGCGGATGTCGCCGAGCACCTCGTCGACGTCCGCCTCGCTGAGGCGGCCGCGCCCCCTGAGGCGGGCCAGTGCGGTGCCGAGGCGCCCGGAGATCGACTCGAACATGGTGCGCGGAGGCTACCTGCGGGTCACTCGTCGAACAGCGCGGCGACGAACTCGGTGGGGTCGAACGCCACCAGGTCGTCCACCTGCTCGCCGGTGCCCACGACCTTGATGGGGATGCCCAGTTCGCTCTCGATGGCGAACGCGATACCGCCCTTCGCAGAGCCGTCGAGCTTCGTCAGCGCCACGCCCGTGACGCCCGCCGCGTCCGCGAACTCCCGCGCCTGCACGAGCCCGTTCTGCCCCGTCGTCGCGTCGATGACGAGCAGGACCTCGGCCACCTCGCCGGGCCCCTTGCCTGCCACACGGCGCACCTTGCGCAATTCCTCCATCAGGTTCGCGTTGCTCTGCAGACGGCCCGCCGTGTCGGCGATCACCAGGTCGGCGCCGCGGGCGGCCGCGCGCTGGACCGCGTCGAAGACGACCGCCGACGGATCTCCACCGTCCGCGCCACGCACGAGATCGGCACCCGTGCGGCGCGCCCACTCGGCGAGCTGCTCGCCCGCCGCCGCGCGAAACGTGTCGCCGGCGGCGAGCACGACGGTGCGACCCGCCGCCACCTGTTGCGCGGCCAGCTTGCCGATCGTCGTGGTCTTGCCCGCGCCGTTCACCCCGACCACCAGCCAGATCGTCGGCTGCGTCCCGCCCATGTTCATTGCACGGTCGGCGCCGGCGAGCTGGCCGGCCATCTCCTCCCGCAGAGCCGCAACGAGCCCGGCCGAGCCGTCGACCTCGCGCGCCTCGACCTTCCGTCGCAGCGCGCCGAGCACGCGGCCCGTGGTGGCCACGCCGAGGTCGGCGCGCAACAGCGCCTCCTCCACTGCCTCCCATGCCGCGTCGTCGATGCCCCGGCCCAGCGCCCCCGCGACCGCGCCGGACACCGCGGCCCGGGCCCTCCCCAGTCGGTCGCGCAGCGCCACGGTCAGGCCAAGCGTGCGGACGCGCGCTCGACGACCACCTTCGACGAGCCACCGGGCTGCATCGACACGCCCAGGAGGCAGTCGCCGGCCTCCATCGTGCGCTTCTGGTGCGAGACGACCAGCAGCTGCGCGTCGCGGCGGAACTCGGCGATCAACCGCAGGAAGCGGTGAAGGTTCACGTCGTCAAGTGCCGCCTCGACCTCGTCCATCACGTAGAACGGCGACGGCCGGCTGCGGAACACCGCGAACAGGAACGCGATGGCGGTCATCGAACGCTCGCCGCCCGACAGCAGCGACAGCTTCTTCACGTTCTTGCCGCCCGGCTTGGCCTCGATGTCGATGCCCGTGTCCAGCAGGTTGCCGGGCTCGGTCAGCACGAGCCGGCCCTCGCCTCCCGGGAAGAGGCTCGAGAAGATCTGGAGGAAGTTCTCGCTCACGTCGGCGAACGCGGAGGCGAACGTCGACTGGATCTCGGCGTCGACCTGCCGGATCACCTTGGCGAGCTCCTTGCGCGACTCGCGCACGTCCTCCAGCTCGGCCTCGAGGAAGCCGTGCCGCTGCTGGAGTTCCTCGTACTCCTGCAGTGCGAGCGGGTTGATCGGGCCCATGATGCGCAGCTCGCGCTCGAGCTCGCGCACCCGTGCCGCCGGCGCCATGCCACCCGCGAGCTGCGGCAGAGGCGCCGCCATCGCCGCCTCCGGCTCGATCGAGTGGTCGCGACGGAGGGCTGCCACCGTCGACTCCATCCGCATCCGCACCTCGGCCTCGTCGAACTCGACGCGCGAATTGCGCGCCCGCTGGGCCTCGAGTTGGCGCTCCTTCTCCGTGCGGTCGAGGCGGGCCTCGTCGAGGCGCGCGCCGATCGCCCGCACCTCGTCGCTCTGGCGCTGGCGAACCTCGTTGAGCGCGGCTTGGCGCGCGTCCAGCACCTTCAGGTGCGACTCGACGACCTCAGCAAGGCGCGCGAGGGCCGACGCCGACGCCTCCATCCTGGTCCGCCGCTCCGCGGCCGCGTCGCGGGCCTCGGCATCGGCGGCGAGGCGCTGCTGCAGCTCCCCGAGCCGTGCGGAGAGGAAGGTGCGGCGCTCCTGCAGTCCCGCCGACTTGACCTCGAGGTCGTTGCGCAGCACGGAGAGCAGACCCTGCAGCTCGGCCTGCACCGAGCGCAGGTCGTCGTACGACGACGCGAGGCGCGCGGCGTTCGCGGTCGACGTCCTGCGGTGGCGCTCGACGGCCTGCAGCGCCGACTGGTGCGCATCCCGGGAGCGGACCACCGTCGAACGCGCCGATGCGAGCGACGCATCCGCCCTCGTCAACGCCTCGGCCGCGCGCCCGGCCCGGCGGCGGGCCTCCTCGAGGGCCGCAGCCGTGACGCCACTGGCGCCCACGCGCATGCCCGAGGACGCGAACCTGTCCCCGTCGCCGGTGATCACCACGGCCTCCGGGTGCGCGAGCGCGGCCTCGAGCGCGTCGCCCCACGACGGGACGTACACCGTGCGCGACAGCAGCACATCGAGGAGGCGGTTCACCTGCACCTCGACCGGACCCGACCTGGCACGGACGTGCGCACGAAGGCTCGTCCCGCCGTGCACGACCGGCGCGACGGGAACGGTGGCGATCGCGTTCAGCGCGAGCACCGCACCGACTCGGCCGCTGTGGCGCAGTTCCTGCAGCGCCCGGCGCGCGGCGTCGACGTTGCCCGCGACCACCGCGGAGAGCGAGTCGCCGAGCGCCACCTGCACGGCGACGCGCCGGTCGGCATCGATGTCGACGAGGTCGCCCAGCACTCCGAGCGCGCCTTCGAGCCCGCCGAGCGCGGCGGCCCCCGTCGCGTTCGCGTCGAGCGCGAGTTGCAGCGCATCGGCACGCGCCGACGAGGTCGTCGCGTCGGCCTGCGCGGTGGCGTGCAGCGCGATGGCCGAGTCGAGCGTCGACTCGGCGGCGAGGCGCGCGGCGTCGGCGTCCACGAGCCGGCCGGTGAGATCGCCCTCCGCGAGCGCGTCCGTCGCGACGGTGGTGCGCAGCGCGTCGATCTCCTCGTTGAGCGCGCGGACGCGGCCGTTCAGCTCGCCGATGCGCTCGGTCGCGCGCTGCGATTCCTCGAGCGTCGCGCCGACGCTCGATCCCGTGCCATCCGCGCCGCCGAGCGCCGCCAGCTGCTCGTCGACCCGCTCCAGCTCGTCGTGCAGGCCCGCCGCGTCGGCCTCCAGCGTGGCGACGACGTCGAGGCCCATCGCCTGGCCGCGGTCGCGCTCCGCCGACCTCCGCCGTTCGGCGATGACGGCGACGAGCGCGCGCGCCCGGCCGCGCAACTGCTCGATGCGCACGATCTCGTCGTTGAGTCCGGTGTCGCCGCGGGCCGACATCTGCGACTCGGCGGCGAGCACCGTCGTGTCGAGCGCGGCGAGCGCGGCGCGCACGGCCCGTTCCGCCTCCTCGCCCGCGTGCCGCTCGGTCGCGAGCGCCGACAACCTGGCCGAGTGCGCGGCGAGCTCACGACCCGCCAGGTGCACCTGCAGTGCGCGAAGCTCGTCGACGAGGGCGCCATGGCGCCGCGCGGCATCAGCCTGGCGCT
>JBIIHV010000178.1:0-4009 GCA_044235415.1 Ilumatobacteraceae bacterium
CCGGGTACGAGGCCCCGTTCCGGACGCACTTCGTCATCGTGCTCGTCGGCAGCGTCAACCAGGGGGTGCTGCGCGCGATCAAGTACGCCGAGAGCCTCCGTCCCGACCGGTTGATCGCCATGTCGGTCGTGCAGTCCGACGAGGACCAGCAGCGGCTCGCCGCCGACTGGGCGAAGTACGGCATCCAGGTCGAGCTGGAGACGATCTTCTCCCCCTACCGGGAGATCGCGGATCCGATCCTCGAGCGCATCGACGAGCTCGAGGGCGAGTCGGAGGACGACCTCATCACCGTCGTGATCCCCGAGTTCGTGACGAGCCTCCGGTCGCAGTGGCTGCACAACCAGACCGCCCTCAACCTGAAGGCCCGGCTCCTGTACCGGCCGCACACCGTCGTCACCTCGGTGCCGATCGTGGTGCCCCACGACGAGGATTCGACGAGGTACTGACCGCCGATCCGGCGGCGGTTCGGCACCCCGCCGTAGCCTGACCGGCATGAAGATCGTCGTCTCCGGCGCGAGCGGGCTCATCGGCTCGGCGCTCGTCCCCCACCTGCGTGGCCGCGGCCACGACGTCATCCGTCTCGTCCGCGGCGCGCCGGCCACCGGCGAGGCCCGCTGGAACCCGGCGGCGGGCGAGCTCGACCCCGCCGTCCTCGAGGGCTGCGACGCCGTCATCCACCTGTCGGGGGCCGGCATCGGCGACAAGCGGTGGACCGCCGCGTACCGGCGGGAGATCCTCGAGAGCCGTACTGCGTCGACGGCGCTGCTCGCGCGCACCATTGCGGGTCTCGCGCACAAGCCGGCCGTGTTCCTCTCCGGCTCTGCGATCGGCTGGTACGGCGCCCGTGGCGACGAGGTGCTCGACGAGCAGGGCTCGCGCGGCACCGGTTTCCTCGCCGACGTCTGCGTCGAGTGGGAGGCGGCCGCGGCACCAGCTGCGCAGGCCGGCGTGCGCACCGCCCTGCTGCGGACCGGCATCGTGCTCTCGCCGAAGGGTGGCGCGCTGCGCAAGCTGCTGCCCCTCTTCCGCTTCGGCGCGGGCGGCCGCTTCGGGTCGGGGCGCCAGTGGCAGAGCTGGATCTCGATCGACGACGAGGTCGGCGCGATCGAGCACCTGCTCACCGCTCCGGTGTCGGGCCCCGTCAACCTCGTCGCGCCGCACGCCGTCACCAACGCCGAGTTCACGCGGGTGCTGGCCTCGGTGCTGAAGCGACCCGCACTGGTGCCGGTCCCTGCGTTCGGACCGCGCGCGCTGCTGGGCCGCGACCTCGCCGACGCGCTGCTCTTCACCGGACAGCGCATCGTTCCCCGCGCGCTCGAGTCGAGCGGCTACCGGTTCGCGCACCCGACGCTCGACGCCGCACTGCGCCACCTGCTCGGCAAGTAGGCCGTCACCCGCGTGACGACGACGCCGTCCCCGCCACCGATGGCAGTACCCGGGCGCGCCGACGTCGTCGTGATCGGTGCCGGATTGGCCGGGCTGGTCGCCGCCCGCACGATCCAGGCGGCCGGCCTCGACGCCGTCGTACTCGAGGCGTCCGACGGTGTCGGCGGACGCGTCCGAACCGACGTCGTCGACGGATTCATCCTCGATCGTGGCTTCCAGGTCCTCCTCACGGCGTACCCCGAGGTTGCGCGCCACGTCGACCTGCGCGCACTCGACCTGCGGACGTTCGAACCCGGGGCGATGGTGTGGCGCGGCAGGCGGGGCTGGGTCGTGAGCGATCCGTTCCGGCGCCCGCACCTCGCTCCGTCGACGGCGATCGCCCCGATCGGCGGCATCGCCGACAAGGTGCGCATCGCGGTGCTGCGCAGCCGCGTGCTGCGCGCCGACCCGCCGGCGGCGCTGCTGGGCGGCCACGACATCTCGACGGCCGTCGCGCTGCGCAGCTTCGGGTTCTCGCGCGATGCGATCGAGCGGTTCTTCCGCCCGCTGTTCGGCGGCATCCAGCTCGATCCGTCGCTCGCCACCTCGCGGCGGATGTTCGACATCATCTTCCGTTCGCTCGCCGAGGGCGACAGCGCGCTGCCCGCGCGCGGCATGCAGGTGCTACCCGAGCAGCTCGCCGCCGGGCTCCGGCCGGGGTCGCTGCACCTCGGCGCGAGGGTCGAGTCGGTCGCGCAGGGACGCGTGGCGATCGCCGGCGGCGGCACCGTGGCGGCGCGCGCGGTGGTCGTCGCCACCGAGGGCCCGACGGCCGCGGCGCTGCTCGGCCTCCCCGAGGTCGGCTCTCGCACGGTGTCGTGCGCGTACTTCGAGGCCGACGAACCGCCCATCGGCGGACGGTACGTCGTGCTCGACGGGACGGGTCGCGGCCCCGTGCTCAACGCCGCCGTGCTGACGAACGTCGCGCCGACCTACGCACCCGCGGGACGGCACCTCGTCGTCGCCGCGCTGCCCGGCATCATCGACGGCGACACCGAGGCGTTGGCGCGACGGCAGCTCCGCGAGTGGTGGGGTCCCCGGGTCGACGCATGGAGGCTCATCCGCACCTATGCGATCGCACACGGCGGTCCGGTGCAGGCGCCGCCGTTCCACCCGAAGCAGGCGGTGTCGCTCGGCGACGGCCGCTTCGTGTGCGGCGACCACCGCGACACCGGGTCGATCCAGGGCGCGATGTTCTCAGGCCGCCGGTGCGGTGAGGCCGTCGTCGCATCGCTCGCCTAGCCTGCGCGCATGGCACACGATGCAGCGCGCAAGGTGGTCTGGGCCGAGCGGCTGGTGCCCGCCAGCCCCGACCGCATCTTCAACCTCCTCGCCGATCCGGCCCAGCACAGCGTGATCGACGGTTCCGGCACCGTGGTCGCCGCGAGGCGAGGCGCCCCGTCGCGACTCGCGTTGGGCGCGAAGTTCGGCATGGACATGCGGATCGGACTCCCCTACCGCATGACGAACACCGTCGTCGAGTTCGACGAAGGCGCCCGGATCGGCTGGAGGCACGTGGGCGGCCATGTCTGGCGCTACGTGCTCTCACCCGTGGCGGGCGGCACGATGGTCCGCGAGGAATTCGACTACTCGACGAACCGTGCCCCGTGGCTGCTCGCGCTCATGCGCGCGATCCCGAACAACGAGCGGTCGGTCGAGCGGACGCTCGACAAGCTCGCGCAGCACTTCGGCGCCACCTCCTGACGGTGCCGACCGATCTGCCGCGCGGCTTCGCGGCGCACGTCGTCAACGTCGGGGTCAAGGACGCCTCCGACGACTTCGTGCTCGTCGCGTGCGAGGCCCCCTGTGCCGCTGCCGGAGTGTTCACGCGCAGCCGCTTTGCAGGACCCAGCGTGGTGGTGAGCCGCGAGCACCTCGCCGACCTGCGGGCGCAGGCCGTCGTCGTGGTCTCGAAGAATGCCAACGTCGCCACCGGTGCCGAGGGCCTCGCGAGGTCGTCGCCGGCGTCGCGCGGGCGATCGGCTGCGACGAGGGAGACGTTGCGATCGCCTCCACCGGCGTGATCGGGCGCCAGTACCCGATGGACCGGATCCGCGCGGGGCTCGCGGCGCTTCCCCCCAGGCCGACGGGGCGCACGGCCGACGACGTGGCGCGCGGGATCATGACGACCGACACCGTCCCGAAGATCGCGGAGGCCGTCGTCGGCGACGGACCCGCGCGGGTCGTGGGCGTCGCAAAGGGCGTCGGGATGATCGAGCCCGACATGGCGACGCTCATCTCGCTCGTGTTCACGGACGCCGCCGTGGACGGACCGTCGCTCGACGGCATCCTCCGGCGAACCGTCGACGTCACCTTCAACTGCGTCTCGGTCGACACCGATACGTCCACCAGCGACACCGCCATCGCCATGGCCAGCGGTGCGGCCGGGCCGGTGGATGCCGGCGCACTCGAGGCCGCCGTGCACGACGTGCTGCGGTCGCTCGCGCGCCAGGTCGCACGCGACGGCGAGGGCGCGGAGACGCTCATCGAGGTCTGCGTCGACCGCGCCCTGGATGCGTCCCAAGCGAGGCGCGTCGCGAAGTCAATCGTCAACTCGCCGCTCGTCAAGACCGCCGTGCACGGC
>JBIIHV010000179.1:0-4007 GCA_044235415.1 Ilumatobacteraceae bacterium
GCGACCAGGAGCCACTCGTCCTCCCGATGCGACGCCGCGTCCGGCCCGTACACGAGGTCCATCAACAGCGACGCGCCGACGACGTGGTGCCCTGCGACGATGCCGTCGGCAACCGCCGGGTCGAGCGGGTGCCCTTCGCGCACGGCGCCCGCCAACGGGTTCGTCCACCCGGTCATGCGTCGACTCCGCCGAGCAGGTCGGAGAGCTCCCGCCAGAACCCCGGGTATCGGTCGGACGACCACGATGCGACGCCGTACCGGCCGTCGCCGTCAACGGGCGTCTCGGCGC
Source organism: Ilumatobacteraceae bacterium (assembly GCA_044235415.1). Classification (GTDB taxonomy): domain Bacteria; phylum Actinomycetota; class Acidimicrobiia; order Acidimicrobiales; family Ilumatobacteraceae; genus UBA3006. The sequence continues at coordinate 289 of JBIIHV010000179.1, forward strand.
CAAGCATGCCGCGCACGAAGAAGTAGGCGAACCCGCCGACCATTCGGTCGGCCGCCACGGCGTCGCCGGTGCGCCACCTGAGATGGCGGAAGGTCGCGACGCCGTACAGGAGCGCCTGGAGCGGATAGTGGTGGCTCGCCATCTCGCGCACCAGCTGCGCCGGCGCGTAGCGCGCGAGCGGCTCGAGGTGGTCGGGCTGCGCGAGCCGGTTCGACTTGTAGTCGGCGACGACGAAGCGCTCCTCGCCACGGACCGTCAGCCTGAGCAAGGCGTCGATGGATCCGTTGAGGACGCCGCGCAGGTCTCCCGCGCCGACGACGCCCTCGAGGTCGTGGGCGTACCCGACGAGGGGATCGCCCGCATCGAGGCGCGACGCGAGGAACGCTCCAACCTGGGGCAGCGTCACCCGACCGGTCGCGAGGCCGGCGTTGAACCGCATCTCGGCGACGCGGCGGTCGGAGCCGAGGTCGCACAGTCGCGCGTCCTCCCACGCCTCGCCGATCGGCGTCTCCATTGCCATCACGAGCCCGCGGACCAGCGACTCGCCGTGGTGCGTCCGCAGCCCGGGTGGCGCGAACCGGTCGACCGCGCGACGGATGCCGGCCTCGAGCCCGTCCTCCGACGGGGAGGCGTGCTCGAGGACGAGGTGGATGGCGTTGCCGACGTGACGACCCGCGGGCAGCGGCCACAACGGCATGTCGAGCGCAGGCACCTCGTCGGCCGAGCTCGCCGGCAGTCGCTCGCCCACGCGCTCGTCGTCCACCCGTGGCAGCTCGTCGACGTGCGCGGGGGCGCCGCGCCCCGACAACGGCTTCGTCACCCCGGTGAAGGACGTGCGCGGATGGACGATCTCGATGACCCGTCGGCTCGGCGCGACCAGGAGGTCGGGGGCGACCGGGCGAACCGGCTGCGACGACGGCGGTGCGAGCGCGGGCACGGTCTCGACGACCGCGCGGCCCTCCAACTGGGCGATCCTGCCCAGCTCGAGGCACCCGCGCCCGTGGTCGTCCCGCACCGACACGGGGAGCTCCTTCTTGCCCTCGGGATCGCGGCCTCCATTGAGGGCGCGGGGCACCAGCACCGACAGGTGGTGCTTCGCGCGCGTCACGGCGACGTAGAAGAGCCGGCTCTTCTCGTCGAAGGTCGTCGACTTGCGGAGTCCGTCCACCGAGGCGACCAGCTCGGACGCCGGCACCTCGTTCGCGCCGGGGAACGTCCCGCCGATCGCCAGACCGAGGTCGATCACGCGCGCCCCCGCCTCGACGCCGAAGGAGCCGTCGGATTCGACCACCGTCGCGCCACGACCGTCGCTGTTCTTGACCCAGCGCTTCCAGAGATCGGCCACGACGACCACCGCGAACTCGAGGCCCTTCGCCGCGTGCACCGTCATCGTCTGCACCGCAGCCTCGTCCGACTCGACGCGACGCGCCGCGGCCTCGGACGTCTCGTCCACGGACGCAAGTTCGTCGAGGTGACGAAGCAGTTCGAACGGCTGGATGCCGCGACCGCGCGTCGCGCCGTGCACGTACTCCACCACGTGGGCGAAGTCGGTGAGGCGGCGCAACCCGTCCGGCGAGCCGAGGAACGCCGCCGCGACGCGCCCGGTGGTGCCTGGCACCTCGGCCGCGAGCACCTCTGCCGCGAGCGACGTCACGCCGTCCGTCTCGAGCACGCGGCGCCACCGCTCGAGGAGCTCCTGGATGAGTGCGAGGTGCCCGTCGTCGCGCAGCACGGGATCGAGCATCGACCATCCGAACAACGGACCAACGGCGAGGATCCGCGCGAGACCGTCGTGCGACGGCCGCGCGAGCGCGCGCGCCAGCCGTCGAAGTGCGTCGTAGGTCTCGCCCTTGGCGACCGACTCGGTGCTGTTGCTGACCGCAGGTACCCCCCGGCGCAGCAATTCCCGCTGGATGCTCCGTGCGACCCAGCCCGTGCGGGCGAGCACCGTCACGTCCTCGGGCCGGACCGCGCGGTGCTCCCCGCCGTCAGGGATGGTCACGGCCCCCGACAACAGCTGCAGCACGCGCGACACCGCCGGGGCGGTGAGGCCGGTCTGTGCGTCGGTGTCGCCGCAGTCGACGATGGACACGGGAATGACGGGGTGCTCGGCCCGCACGGGCTCGGCCGCGTCCCTGGCCTGCACCTGCTCGTACTCGATCTGTGGGCCGTCCGTCACGCCACCAAACCGCGCTCCGTCGAGCAGCGCATTGAGCGCGACGACCACGCCCTCGTCGCTCCGGTAGTTGGTGGTCAGAGTCCTGCGCCTGGAGGGATCGACTGCGCCGACGTGCCGCAGGTAGGCGTTGACGTCCGCTCCCCTGAATCCGTAGATCGCCTGCTTCGGGTCCCCAATCGAGATCAGGCCTCCGCTCCCGTGAACAGGACCGCCGCGGAAGATCGCTCCGAGGATCTCCCACTGTGCGCCGTCCGTGTCCTGCGCCTCGTCGACGAGGACGAAGCGGAAGCGCGCAGCCAGTGCCGCGCGGACGGACTCGTGCTCTCCCCCGCCGAGAATCTCGTTGGCGCGCCGCACCAGCTCGTCGTAGGAGGGCTCGGTCCTCAACGTGGCGCGCACGCGCCCGGCCGCAGCCTCGACGAACCCTCGCAACTCGCGCTCGACCTTCCCGCGCAGCGACCCGCCGGCGTCCGACGCGCCGGTGACGAGCAGCGGCGTCGCGCGCTGGTGCGCGAGGCACGCCGTCACGACGCCTGCCGCACCGACAGGATCGAGATGGTCCTGCAGGTACGCGGTCGCCGAGCCCGGCTCGGCCGGCGACCCCATGAGTCCGACGAGCTCGTCGTTCACCGCCTGCGCCACGAGGCGGGAGACCGGGACGTCATCGCCGCCCGCGCCGACCGGCTGCGACGCGGCCTTGAGCACGATCGAACAGAACTGGTGGATCGTCATGATGTTCGCCGCGTCGAAGGTCGCGAGGGCGCGCCGGATGCGGGCTGCACCGTCGGCCGGGTCTCCGAGGTCGCGCAGCGAGGCGAGGAACTCGTCGGTTGGCTCCGCAGGCCCGCGAAGCGCGCCCTCCGCCGCGACGAGCATCCGGCGCATGCGTTCGCGCAGCTGCGCCGCGGCGTTGCGCGTGAACGTCGTGATCAACACCTCGCCGATCGACAGCGTCGGGTCGGCCACCAGCTCCCGCGTCACGAGCGCCGTGATCGAGTACGTCTTGCCCGTGCCCGCGCTCGCCTCGACGGAGAGGCCGTCCACGAGCGATTGGCTTCGAAGGTCGAGGTTCATTCGCCCTCCGTCTGGCTTGCCGGAAGCGGCAGGGCGACGAGGACGAAGGGGCGCTTGGGCGACTTGCCCATGCCGTTCCCGCTCCTCGATGGCGCGGGCCACCACCTGTCGCGCGTGGACCAGTAGTCGATCATGACGTCGAGACCCGGCGCCACCGATTCGATGTCGGCCTCGCGCCCGAAGATCAGCAGCTCCTCCGCCCTGCCGATGACGTGCCCGCGCTCGGGACCCTCGTGCGCGGCGATCTCCTCGCGAAGCGCCGCCCGCAACTCAGGGTTCGGCGCGTCCGCGACGGCGCACGTCGCCCACTGCCGCGCGAGACCGTCGAAGTCGGGGATCGGCGTCGCCGATGCGCGGCGCAGCAGTCCGACGAGCTCCTCGATCCATGCGAGGGCCGCGTCGGGTGCGAGCGGATCTGCGAGGGCGAAGCGGTGGAGCATCATCGACTCCCCGTCGTCTCCATCCG
>JBIIHV010000180.1:0-4001 GCA_044235415.1 Ilumatobacteraceae bacterium
GTGTTCTCGATGGACGGCTCGTACGCACCGCTACCCGAGATCTGCGACCTTGCCGAGCGCCACGGCGCGATGGTGATGGTCGACGACTCGCACGCCGTGGGCTTCGTCGGCGCCACCGGCGCGGGCGCGCCCGAGTTGTTCGGCGTGCGCGACCGCGTCGACATCCTGTCCGGCACGCTGGGCAAGGCGCTCGGCGGCGCGTCCGGTGGCTACATCAGCGGCCACAAGGAGATCGTCGACCTGCTGCGCCAGCGCGCGCGGCCCTACCTGTTCTCAAACTCCATCCCGCCCACCGTCGTGGCCGGATCGCTCGTGGCCCTCGACCTGGTCGCGCAGGGCGCACAGGCGCGCGAGACGCTGCGGACGAACGCCAAGCGCTTTCGCGACCGTATGGCGGCCGCGGGCTTCACCCTGCTGCCGGGCGAGCACCCGATCGTGCCGGTGATGTTCGCCGACGAGCACGAGGCGGTGCGCATGGCCTCGGCGCTCTTCGACCTGGGCATCTACGTCGTCGCGTTCTCGTATCCCGTGGTGCCGATGGGCAAGGCGCGCATCCGCGTGCAGGTGTGCGCGTCGCACAGCACCGCCGACATCGACGCGTGCACCGACGCGTTCGTCGCGGCCCGCGACCGGGGCTGACGCGAGCGGGACGAGGGCTCCGGCGCCGCGGATCGGCGCTAGATCCCGAGGTGCAGACGGAGCGCCACGTTCAGACGCTCCTCGGTCTCGGCCGTGAGCCGACCCACCAACGGGCCGATGCGGGTCACCGACACGGCCCGGACCTGCTCGGCCTGCGCCTTCGAGTCTCGGCGCAATCCGGTGGACTCGCGCGGCAGCTCGACCTGGAACGGATAGACCTTCGCGACGTTCGAGGTCACCGGCACCACCGTCACTGTGCCGTGACCGAGCGCAGCGGTCGTGGCGTTGAGCACGTCGTTGCTGACGACCACCGCGGGCCGCACCTTCGCGGCTTCGTCGGCACGTGCAGGGTCGAGGTTCACCAACCGGATCTCGCCACGGAGCATCAGCCGACCTCGCTGGTGGTGTCGACCGCGTCCCAGTCGGCGCCTTCGTCGCTTGCCTCCCATTCCGCAATGGCCTCGGCGTACATGGCACCGAGGTCGGCCCCCCGCAGCAGGCGCAGGGCCCGCAGGATGACCGCTGAGCGCGAGGGGTAGTGCCCTCCTTCCACGCACTCGTCGAGGAACCGGCATTCGTCGTCGGGAAGGCTGACGCTCAACTTCATACCGTGATGCTACCACGGTATGACCGTCATCCTACCTCCGTATCTGGCGTGGTCCGCCGGATCCGCCCGACCGTTGCTCAGCCCAGCGCCACCCAGGCTGCCGAGTCGGGCGGCAGCAGGCCGCCGATCGGCTCGGCCGACGCCACCAGCACCTCGCCCTCCGGCAGCTGCACGGGCGCGTCGCCCATCGTCACGATGCACGCCACCGTGCGCGCACCCTCGGCCGTGCGACGGAACGACAGCACGCCCGCTGGCGCTACCGAATCGTCCCACGTCAGCGCGCCGTGCAGCAGCGACGCCTCCCAGCGGCGCACGGCGATGGCACGCTGCACGCGCCTCAAGAAGGACGCCTCGTCCGCTTCCTGCGCCTCGACGCTGCGCTCGGCCCACGATGCCGGTTGCGGCAGCCATGGCGCGGCGCCATCAGGCGAGAACCCGAGGCTCGTGCCGCCGCGCGTCCACGGCAGCGGCACACGGCACCCGTCGCGCCCCAGCCACGCGCCGGCGGTGCGCGCGAACTGCGGATCCTGCCGCAGATGGTCGGGCAGGTCGATGATCTCCTCGAGCCCCAGTTCCTGTCCGTTGTAGAGGTAGGCCGTGCCTGGCAGCGCGAGGATCGCGAAGATCGCCGCGAGCGACCGCGCCCGACCCCGTTCGATCTCTTCCGCCGTGGGCAACTCGCGATGCAGCACGCGCGAGCCGTAGCGCGTGGGTGCGCGGCGCACGTCGTGGTTCTCGGTCACCCACGTCGTCGGCGCGCCGAGCGGCGCGTCGGCGGCCAGCGACGCATCGATCACGGTCCGCCACTGGCCGGCGTCCCACTCGGCGAGCGCAAGGTCGAAGTTGAACGCCGTGTGCAGCTCGCCCGCCCGCAGGTAGCGGGCGCGCTTGTCGGGCGAGTCCAGCCACGCCTCGGCCACGAAGATGCGCGGCGGGTCGTACGAGTCGGCGATGTCCCGCCATCGGCGGTAGATGTCGTGCACGCCCGGCTGGTCGAAGTACGGGGTCGCCCAGGTGACCGGCGCACCGCCGCCCTGCGGCGGCACGACGTCGGGATAGCCGGGTTGCTTCACCAGTCCGTGCGCGACGTCGATGCGCATGCCGTCGACGCCGCGGTCGAACCAGAAGCGCAGCATCGCGTCGAACTCTGCGACGACGTCGGGATGGTCCCAGTTGACGTCGGGCTGCGACGAGTCGAACAGGTGCAGGTACCACCAGCCGGTGAGGGCTCCATCGGCGTCGCGCACCGGCGACCATGCGGGACCGCCGAAGATCGACTGCCAATTGTTCGGCGGGTCCTCGCCCGCCTCGCCCCGCCCGCGCACGCAGTGGTAGCGGCTCCACGCCGGCGACCCGGGTTCGCTGGCCATCGCCTCGCGGAAGAACCGGTGCTCGCTGCTGGTGTGGTTGGGCACCACGTCGAGGATCGTGCGGATGCCCAGTTCGTGCGCGCGCGCCACGAACGCCTCGGCGTCGGCCACGGTGCCGAACACGGGGTCGACGGCGCGGTAGTCGGCGACGTCGTAGCCGCCGTCGCGCTGCGGGCTCGCGTAGAACGGGCTGAACCACACCGCATCGACGCCCAGCCGGTGCAGATGGTCGAGGCGCTGCAGCGCACCCGGCAGGTCGCCCACGCCGTCGCCGTCCGCGTCGGCGAACGAGCGCGGATAGATCTGGTAGACGACGGCCGTCCGCCACCAGTCGGTCACGGCTTCACCTGCATCGATCAGGCGACGGTTCGCCCTGCGGAGCGCCGGCCGCTGAGGGCCGCGCTACTTCTTGCGGGGGCGGGGATCCGCGCTGCCCGAACGCTCGGACCACTCGCGGAACGCGTACATCGCGTAGAAGAAGATGCCGCCGAAGACGAGCATCGAGATGCCACCGCCGAAGACGAAGAGCGTGGACTGGTTCATTCCTTGCCCCTGCGCGACCCGGCCAGGATCAGTGCGCCGAGCGAGAGGATCGACGGCACCCAGATTCCGACGTAGATGCCGTTGAGCCGCCCGAGGACGTCGTCGCCGGCCTGGAAATAGATGGTGACGCTCAGCACGAAGCTGGCGAATGCGGCGACCAGCGCCGTGGCCTTGAGGATGGTGTCTGGTTTCACGACGGCGACCCTACGGGACACGCCGTCGATTCAATGGGATGAGCGGTTCAACGCCTGGCGTTCATGTCCCGACGTCGACGGAGCAATGTCCGCTTTACCTCGCGGACGTCTCCTCGCTCCCTCCTGGCGAATGGCCCTTCCGGCCCCTACTCCACCCGCATGCCGCTGATCGCGCGGGCGATCACGAGCTGCTGGATCTCCGAGGTGCCCTCGAAGATGGTGTGGATCTTGGCGTCGCGGTGCCAGCGCTCCACCGGGTACTCGCGCGTGTAGCCGTAGCCGCCGAGGATCTGGATGGCCTCCTCGGTCACGCGCACGGCGACCTCGCTGGCCTTGTACTTGCTCATCGAGCCCTCGCCGTTCTTGAACCCGCCGTTGCGCGCCAGCCACGCCGCGCGCCAGATGAGCAGACGGGCCGCGTCGATCTCGGTGGCCATGTTCGCCAGCTTGAACGCGATCGCCTGGTGCATCACGATCGGCTTGCCGAACGCGGTGCGCTCCTTCGCATAGTCCAGCGCGTACTCGTAGGCCGCCCGGGCGATGCCCAGCGCCTGTGCACCGACCGCGGGGCGCGTCGCCTCGAAGGTCTTCATCGCCGGCTGGGCCTCGCCCGACTTGCCGCGCTCGCGCGCACGGGCCAGCTTGGCG